>DRLG01000044.1 GCA_011053135.1 Chromatiales bacterium | reverse complement strand
AGACCAAAAGCAAGCCCACCATGTGGCGGACAGCCATACTTCAGCGCATCCAGCAGGAAGCCAAACTTCGCCTCCGCCTCTTCGTCACTAATGCCCAGCAACTTCAACACCTCTGCCTGCATCTCTGCACTGTGGATACGAATCGAGCCGCCACCCACTTCGGTGCCGTTCAGTACCAGGTCATACGCCTGCGATTTAGCGTTCGCAGGGTCGGCCGCCAGTTGCGCTGCATTGTCCACTTTAGGACGGGTAAATGGGTGGTGAATCGAGCTCCAGCGACCGCTCTTTTCATCGCGCTCAAACATGGGAAAATCGACCACCCACACCGGACGCCAGCCGCGCTCGACCAGCCCGCGGTCATGCCCCAGCTTCACACGCAGCGCACCGAGCGCTTCATTCACAACGGCAGCCCTGTCAGCACCAAAAAAGATCAGATCACCCGTCTGCGCGCCGGTACGTTCAATGATGGCGTTGACCGCCTCATCCGGCAGGAACTTAAGAATCGGAGACTGCAACCCTTCTCGACCCGCGGCAAGATCATTGATCTTGATATAGGCCAGCCCCTTTGCACCATAGATCGAAACATATTTGGTGTAATCGTCGATCTCTTTACGCGACAGTTCACAACCGCCCGGCAGGCGCAGTGCAGCCACACGGCCGCTGGCATCTTTGGCCGGCCCGGAGAAGACCTTGAATTCAACGTTGGCCATCACATCACCAACATCAACCAGCTCTAACGGGATTCGTAAATCGGGGCGATCGATACCGAAACGCTCAATCGCTTCGTCATAGCTCATGCGTGGAAACGGATCATGCAACGGCACTTCAAGCACCCTGGCGAAGAGTTCACGGATCATCTTCTCCATCATGGCGATGATCTGCTCTTCGTCCATAAACGAAGTCTCGATATCGAGCTGGGTAAATTCAGGCTGACGATCGGCACGCAGATCTTCATCGCGAAAACAGCGCACAATCTGGTAATAGCGATCCATCCCCGAGACCATCAACAGCTGCTTAAAGAGTTGCGGTGACTGCGGCAATGCAAAAAATTCGCCGGGATGGGTGCGGCTCGGCACCAGATAGTCACGCGCCCCTTCCGGGGTTGATTTGGTCAGGATCGGTGTTTCAATCTCCATAAAACCGTTGTCATCAAGGAAACGGCGCATGGTGCTGGCGATCTGTGAACGCATCCGCATCCGCTGCAACATCTGCGGGCGGCGCAGGTCGATATAGCGATACTTCAATCGAATCTCTTCACCCACTTCACGTTCGTCATCGAGCGGGAATGGCGGCGTCTCGGCTGCATTTAGAATTTCAACACTGCGCCCCAGCACTTCAATCTTACCGGTCGCCATGTCGGGATTGATGGTTCCCTCCGGGCGATCGCGCACCAGGCCACGAATCTTCAACACATATTCGCTGCGTACACGTTCAGCAGTGGCAAAGGCCTCAACGGTATCGGGATCGACCACCACCTGCACCAGCCCTTCACGGTCGCGCAGATCGATAAAGATCACCCCACCGTGGTCGCGGCGGCGGTGTACCCAGCCACATAGTTCGATCTCCTGACCCAGGTGATCTTCGTTAACCTGACCACAATAATGGCTGCGCATAATAACTCTAACCTTATAAATCTGAATTAATAATTAAAAATGAAACGGCGTGGCACGCAACAGCGCACCAACGACAGGATTGTACACCGCTCGACGGCTGTGTATGACTACTTTATTTTTCCTTCTTGTCGTGCTTCTCTCCACGCAACGCATCGGACAGCTCCTGCGTCGCCTCCTGAAGCAGCGGATTCTCTTTACCACCCGGCACAATTACGCCGAGTGACATGATCATCTTCAACGCCTCGTCAATGCTCATGTCGAGCACCTGCACATCTTCTTCCGGTACCATAATAAAAAAGCCAGAAGTTGGATTGGGGGTGGTCGGCACAAAGACGTTGATCACCTCTCTGCCCGATTTTTCCCTCACTTCAGCCACCGCATCACCCGTCTGAAAGGCGAGCGTGTAGATCCCTTTGCGCGGATATTCGATCAGTAACACCTTGCGAAACGACTTCCCCTGCGATGAAAATATCGTCACCGCAACCTGTTTCACACTATGATAGATAGTGCGCACCAGCGGAATACGCCCCAGCAGTGACTCCCAGGCAGCAACCAGCTGTCGCCCAAAAAAGTTGGCGACGATGACCCCGGTGATCAGCACCACCAGCACCGCCAGCACAACACCCAACCCTGGAATATGAAATCCCAGCAGCGTATCGGGGTGGTATTCCTTCGGAATAAAGACCAGCAGCTTATCCATAAAGTTAACCAGCAGGCGGATGACAAGCACCGTCACACCCAGCGGCAACCAGACCAGCAGGCCAGCTATCAGATAACGTTTAAGCATGATTGTAAGTAGCCTGTGAAATCGGCTCAGCCCCGTTCACCTCAGTCAAGGCAGGGTGCGCTGCAGGCGGGCGCGCCGCAGTCGGAGGCTTTGTCTCGCTTCTCTTCGGCCTTCTGTTTGTTGCCACCCTTAAAATCGGTCTCGTACCAGCCGCTCCCTTTCAGGCGAAAACCGGCGGCTGAGATCAACTTCTTCAACTCAGGCTGACCGCATTCAGGACACTCTTTTAGCGGATCATCACTCATTTTTTGCATCGCCTCCATCTTGTGATCGCAGGCTTTACATGAATACTCATAAATAGGCATACCACTTCCTCTATTACTTCAGTGACCTGTATCGATATTGTATCGATTGGGCAATATTTCAAATACCGGCCATTCCCACAAACCAGCCATGGGATAGAGCCGCGCCACATTATACACCGAATGCAGCGAAAATTGGCCTGCCAATCAGTGATCTGGTAGCTTGTGAGGATGAGACCTGCAAGTGATAGCGTGCCCTCCGGCAGAAAACGCAACGACTGGAAGACCATTCGCACCCTGCTGCCCTACCTGTGGGAATTCCGCACACGGGTGGTGATAGCGCTCATCTGCCTGGTGCTGGCCAAAGTGGCGATTGTCGGTGTGCCACTGATGCTCAAGGCGATTGTCGATGCGCTCGACCCCAGCCAGGTCGATATTGTCACCCTGCCGCTCTTTCTGGTGCTTGGCTACGGCCTGCTGCGCATTGTCAGCGTGCTCTTTGGTGAGCTGCGCGATGCGGTCTTCGCCAAGGTGACGCAGCGCTCGGTACGCCGGGTCGCACTCCAGGTGTTCCGCCATCTGCATGCGCTGAGTCTTAGTTTTCACCTCGACCGCCAGACCGGTGGGGTGTCGCGCGATATCGAACGCGGTAGCCGCGGCATCAGCTTTCTGCTCAGTTTTCTGGTCTTCAACATCCTGCCGACGCTGGTCGAAATCACGCTGATCGCGCTGATCCTCTTTAGCAACTACAACATCTGGTTCGCGCTGGTGCCGTTTGCCACCGCCGTGGTCTACATCGCCTTTACCCTGATTGTGACCGAATGGCGCATGAAGTATCGCCGCAAAATGAATGAGATGGATTCCAGAGCCAACACCCGCGCCATCGATAGCCTGATCAACTTCGAAACTGTCAAATATTTCGGTAACGAAGAGTATGAGGCTCACCGTTACGATGAAAATCTGCAGGTGTGGGAGCGTGCTGCAGTTAAGAACCAGACCTCACTCGCGTCACTCAATGTCGGCCAGGGAGTGATCATCGCGGTCGGCATCACCATTCTGATGCTGCTCGCCAGTCAGGGGGTCGCCGATGGTGAACTGACCCTGGGTGACCTGGTGCTGGTTAACGCCTATCTATTGCAGATGTTCATTCCGATGAACTTCCTCGGTTTCGTCTATCGTGAGATTAAACACTCACTGGTCGATATGGAGCGGATGTTTGGCATCCTCGATGAACACAGAGCTGTTGAAGATAAAAGCGATGCGAAGGTGCTTGAAGTGACCAATGGTGAAGTCTGCTTTGAGCATGTCGCGTTTAGCTATAATGATAGCCGTCAGATCCTCAACGATATCGACTTCACTATCCCACCAGGTCAAAAGGTCGCGGTCGTCGGTGGCAGCGGCGGTGGCAAATCCACATTAGTGCGGCTACTGTTCCGTTTTTATGATGTGCAAAGCGGCAGCATTAAGATTGATGGGCAGGATATTCGCGATGTCACTCAACAGAGCCTGCGCGAATCGATCGGCATCGTACCGCAGGACACCGTACTGTTTAATGACACCATCTACTACAACATCGCCTACGCCAAACCAGATGCCACCCAAGAAGCGGTCGAACACGCCGCTGAGATGGCACACCTTAAAGACTTTATCAATTCACTCCCCGACGGCTATGACACCGTTGTCGGTGAACGCGGCCTAAAGGTCTCTGGCGGTGAAAAGCAGCGCATCGCCATCGCCCGCGCCATTCTCAAGAACCCCCGCATTCTGGTTTTTGATGAGGCGACCTCGGCGCTCGATTCTGAATCGGAAAAGGCGATCCTTTCAGCGTTTAGTGAGGTTGCCACCGATCACACAACACTCGTTATCGCCCATCGTCTCTCGACAATTATCGATGCCGACCAGATTCTGGTTATGGATAAAGGGGAAATTGTTGAGCGCGGCACCCATCGAGAACTGCTTGAAGGGGGAGACGTTTATGCCAGAATGTGGGCGCTGCAACAGGAGCAGCAACGCAGCGAAACGCATTAGCGGCTACCCTCATTTTTCGTTAAATATGATAAAAGAGAGCACTGCTAACATGCATACAAAACCCGTGCGGTAAAAAACTTATATCTAACTGCATCTTTAGTATTTAAACCACCTGCAATCTTTAACTTTACGATGAACAAGACCATTAATAAGAGGTTCCTTAATGCTCGCTAGTCGTATATGCTGCCTGTGTGCAGAAGAGAGACAAGCACTTTCAATTCTAGAGACATAAGGAGCAGTCATGAAAAGTTCTGTCGTTATAAGTTCTAGCATCGCCGCCACACTTTCCCTCATCTCAACATCTGTTTTTGCAAGTTTTCACGACCCCTTGTCTGGATCTGGTTCTGGGCCACCAGTATCGGTATCTGAACCCAGCGCTCTGTTACTGTTCGGTGCGGGCGTTGCAGCCATACTCTATTTTGCTGGAAAGTATAAAAAATAGGCGTCGTGTAAAGCGCCTTTTGACTCACTACGCAGTAGTGGAGTGGAGAGCTAGACGGGCTAAAATATTTAGCCCGTTTTTTATTGCCAGTCAGTCAGCCACATGACGGCCTCACATAGTAAGTGCCATGCCACCTTTACCTGAAGGGGGCAATGAGGCGCTATTAACAGCGCCGTACTCAGGCGTCACGACTACAGATCCCGAGCTAGCAGTTTAGCACCAGGTGTTGCAAACAACTCATCGAACACCTTGCTTCTCTTTTCTGAGACCACCTTAAATCCGTTACGCTCAAATGCTCGCTGACCGGCGTCATTACCGATCAGGCTCAGGATCTGTGCTCGTTTAAAACCGCTCTGTCGCCCCTCTTCCAGGGTCTGTTTGAATAGCTGATCAATCAACCCTAAACCGCGGAACTCAGGCAGGACAGCGACGTTCTCTATCGCCCATATATCAGGCAGATCTTCAGGAAACCCAAGGGCTGCTACTGCAAGGCGCTCACGGATCACGGCCAGGCGTGGTTCAGGGTAGTCGAACATCTGCTTTGCAACAGAGAGTTCCGGTTCTGCCATCGCAGAGGAAAGAGACTCTGCTGGCACAAACCCGCACATCGCTGCTGCAGGTACGCCATCCACCTCGGCGATCCAGAACCTTGAGAAATAAGACCACGGTAATGTCGGCATTTGCGAAAGAGCGGCCAGTAAGATGCGGGTGCGTTTTTCTGGTTCACCGTAGATGACACACCAGGGGCAGGCGGTGAGATGCGAGCGCGCAGCGGTATACATCACCCATGCAAGAAAGGGGATATCCTGTTGCTCTCCACGCCTGATCTTTACCGCCATATCTCTCCTTCTCTACAGACTTTAAACCGGATGACAGACAGATTCGAGTTACTGGATTTACCGTTGGGTTTACAGTGTCGCCAGGCTGTTATTCAATGTGTCACTTGGACGCATCACCCTGGTAACCAGATCAACATCTGGCTGATAGTAGCCGCCGATCGCTACCGCACGCCCCTGAACTCCATTTAACTCGGCAACGATTTTCTCCTCATTCTTGACGAGCGTCTCTGCAAATGGTTTAAAGCGCGCCTGTAAATCAACATCATCTCGCTGCGCGGCGAGCGCCTGCGCCCAGTACATCGCGAGGTAGAAGTGACTGCCGCGGTTATCCAGCTCACCCACTTTGCGTGACGGTGATCTGTTGTTGTCGAGAAGCTGCCCGGTCGCGCTGTCGAGCGCATCCGCCAGCACCTGCGCCTTGCTGTTATTAAAGGTGTTAGCCAGGTGCTCCAGGGATGCTGCGAGCGCCAGAAATTCACCCAGTGAGTCCCAGCGCAGGTGGTTTTCAGCAAGCAGCTGCTGTACATGTTTCGGTGCAGAGCCGCCCGCCCCTGTTTCAAACAGACCACCACCATTCATCAACGGTACAATCGATAACATCTTGGCCGAGGTGCCCAGCTCCAGAATCGGGAAGAGATCCGTGAGGTAATCACGCAGCACATTGCCCGTTACCGAGATGGTATCTTTACCCGCTTTAACACGTTGCAAGGTAAAACGGGTCGCCTCGGTGGGAGCCATGATGTGAATCTCCAGCCCGCTCGTGTCGTGATCTTTAAGATAGCGGTTTACCTTCTTGATCAGCTCAGCATCATGCGCACGCTGTTGATCAAGCCAGAAAACAGCCGGGGTCGCAGAGGCCCGCGCGCGGGTGACTGCAAGCTTTACCCAGTCCTGAATCGGGGCATCTTTTACCTGACACATACGGAAGATGTCCCCCTCTGCCACCAGCTGTTCCATCAACACGTTGCCGCCGCCATCAACGACACGTACGCTCCCTTCAGCACTCATCTGAAAGGTCTTATCGTGAGAACCATACTCTTCCGCTTTTTGCGCCATCAGTCCGACATTCGGCACCGTTCCCATGGTGGTCGGATCAAACGCGCCGTGCGCTTTACAGAAATTAATGGTCTCTTCGTATAGCGTGGCGTAACAACGATCCGGGATCACCGCCAGCGTATCTTGCAACTTACCCTCTTTATTCCACATCTTGCCAGAACTGCGAATCATCGCCGGCATTGAGGCGTCGATGATGACATCACTCGGCACATGCAGATTGGTGATCCCTTTATCGGAATCGACCATTGCGATATCAGCACTCGCGGCCATCACGGCATCGAGATCGGCCTCAATCTCCGCCCGCTTCTGCGCGGGAAGTGTTTGAATCTTGTTATAGAGATCACCCAGACCGTTATTGACATTGACACCAAGCCTGGCGAGCGTGGTGGCATGCTTGTCAAACACCTCCTTAAAGAAAACAGCCACGGCGTTGCCGAAGATGATCGGATCTGAGACCTTCATCATCGTCGCCTTCATGTGCAATGAAAAGAGAATACCCTCTGATTTAGCCTCGGCAATCGCCTCGGCCAGAAACGCCCGCAGTGCCTTCTGGCTCATCACGGCACTATCGATCACTTCACCCGCCAGAAGCGGTGAGCTTGATTTCAACTCAGTAACGGTGCCATCAGTGGCGACAAATTCGATCCTGAATTCTGTGGCCGTCGCCATCGTCAGTGACTTTTCAGAGCCGTAGAAATCCCCTGCTGACATATGTGCCACATGCGTCTTAGAATCAGGTGCCCATGCCCCCATTGAGTGAGGATTTTTCTTCGCGTAATTTTTCACCGATGCGGGTGCACGGCGATCTGAATTACCTTCACGCAGCACCGGGTTCACGGCACTCCCCAGCACTCTGGCATAGCCTGCCTTAATCGCCTCCTCTTCGCTGTTCTGCGGGTTGGCCGGGTAAGCGGGTAGCGCATAACCGTGCGCCTGTAACTCTTCAATCGCGGCCATCAACTGCGGCACCGAGGCGCTAATATTGGGCAGCTTGATGATATTCGCTTCTGGCTTTTTTGCCAGCTCACCCAGCTCTGCGAGTGCATCACCGACACGCTGCCCTGGTTTCAGATGGTCGGGAAAGTTGGCAATGATACGTCCAGCAAGCGAGATATCACGCGTCTCAACTGCTACATCTGCGGCCGAAGAGAATGCTTCGACAACTGGAAGAAAGGAGTAAGTGGCCAACGCTGGTGCTTCGTCTGTCAGCGTATAGATGATCTTTGCCTTGTCTGTCATGAAAAATCCTGATTTCTGGAGGGAGGTGTCTGAAAAACACCCATTTTAACTCAAAATCGATATGAAATCAGCGCGCCTGCTATCAACAACACCACGCCGGCTATTTATCTGCGGACGCTACCAGGAAGCCCCATCGATTCACCCCATTCATCAGGCTAAATTAGTGATACCCTTACAAACACGCTACTATTCGAGTATATCTTTCATAAAACTTTATTCGCTGGAGTCTGTGCATGAATCTTGAAAAGGTCGTTTTCGCTTTTTTTATCCTGTTAGCGCTAACGTTAAATTTTGGCTTTTTCCTCGGTGATATCGATGTACCGCACCACCACAGTGTTTATGAGTTGTTTGCTGCCATCGTCGTTAGCCTCATCGCCACGATATTAAAATTTGGCGACCGGACGCACCTTGGCGCACTACTACTGGCGACCAGTCTGGTGGCCGACCTCCAGCTTATCCTCGCCGCTGTTGTCTGGGCCTTTGCTGAGCATATTACCGGTACCGGCATGACCCCTGCGGTGATGGCGGTCATCGTATCGCTCTCAGGTGGTGCGCTGCTCGCCAATATCACCTCCGTGCTGCTGCTTGTGGCCGAGACAATGACAGTGCGCTCTTAAATACAGCATCGCGTAACGACCATGCAGAATATCGCCTTTATCCTCCTGCGGCGGCTGCGTGCGCCACTGATCGTTCTGATCTGTGTCTACTCCATCTCGATGCTGGGGTTTGTTCTGATTCCCGGCATGGATGATCAGGGTCAGCCGTGGGATATGGATTTCTTTCACGCCTTCTACTTTGTCAGCTTTATGGGATCAACAATCGGCTTTGGTGAGATCCCCTACCCCTTTACTGATGGTCAGCGGATGTGGGCCACCGTCACCATCTATAGTTCGGTTGTCGCCTGGCTCTTCGCGATCGGTTCTATGCTGGCGATCGTGCAGGATCCCGCCTTTCGCACTCTGCATCGACGAAATAGATTTCGCCGCTCCATCTCTCGTCTCTCTACCCCTTTCTATCTCATCTGCGGTTATGGTGAAACCAGTAGCCTGCTGATTCGCGCCCTCAGCGAAGCGGGTATTCGCTCAGTAGTGATCGAGTCCAACCAGGAGCGGCTAAATGCACTTGAGCTGGAGGACTACCCTATTCCGGTGCCCGGTCTGTGCGCCGATGTATCACTCCCAGAGATCCTCATTCTGGGCGGTATCAAACATAAAAACTGCATTGGCTGCGTCGCCCTTACCGACCGGGATCCCATTAACCTCAAGGTGGCGCTAAGCAGCAAGCTGCTCAACCCGTCGTTAAAAGTGATCGCCCGTGCCGAAACCGAAGATGCAGAACTTAACATCGCCTCCTTTGGTACCGACGAGATCATCAACCCTTTTGCAACCTTCGCGGGCCGGCTAGCGCTGGCACTTCACTCGCCATCAATGTTTGTTCTCTTCGAATGGATGACCGGTGTTCCGAATGAGCCGTTATGCAAACCACTCTACCCGCCACACGGCACCTGGATACTCTGCGGCTATGGGCGCTTCGGTAAAGCGGTTCACGAAAAACTCAGGGCCGAAGGTGTCTCCGCGACGATCATCGAAGAGAAGCCTGAAATGACTGAAGCGCCACAGGGTACAGTAGTCGGGCGCGGTACCGAGGCCAGCACCCTACTGGAGGCCAACATTGGTGAGGCGGTAGGGATTGTGGCGGGCACCGATGACGATAGTAACAATCTCTCGATCGTGATGACCGCCCGTGAACTCAACCCCAGCCTTTTTATTGTGGCGCGCAAAAATAGCCGTGCCAACGCCGCGATCTTTCAGGCGGCCAAAGCCAACCTGACGATGCAGCGCGGCAGCGTGATTGCACACAAGATCTTTGCCCTGATCACTACGCCATTACTGGCTGAATTTCTGCGCCTGGCAATCAAGGAAAATAACGCATGGGCCGAGGCGTTAATCAAACGCGTGAGCGCCATTGCCGATGATGTGGCACCTCAAATATGGACGGTAAATATTAACGATAAAGATGCGCCTGCCTTCAACCGTGCGCTCGCCAGCGGCAGCCAACCCTGTATCAAAGAGCTCTATGTTCACCCCCGTTATCGCGAAAAGAGCCTGCCCATTTTCCCACTGTTACTTAAGCGTAAAGATAGTGAAATCCTGCTCCCCGATGAAACGACCCCGCTTGCACAGGATGACCAGTTGCTACTGTGCGGCCAGCACGACATCCGCTCTCAGATGGAGTGGGTGTTAAATAATGATGAGGTATTCCACTACATCCACACCGGCGAAGAGCGCGCCCAAGGGTGGCTGTGGCAGAAATTTGTAGCTAAAAAAGCTAATCGCAACAAGTGATAGTGAACAACGGTTCAACATCACAGAGAGGGTGAACACAGATGCTGCTGACGTCACTACAAAAACCAGTTACTGATCTTGACAGTCACCTCTTGAACGGCCGTCGACGGCACTTATAATCAGTTTTATGACGACAACCAATCTCACTGATTTTCGATTCCCGTGGCGAGAGGGGAATCAGTTTCGTCTGTTGCTCAACGGTGATCAGTTCTTCCCGGTGATGTTAGACGCTATCGATAGCGCCAACACCTACATCGCACTGAATATGTACCTGATGAGCTCAGGGGTGGTGGCTGACCGCTTTATCGATGCCCTGCAGCGCGCGGCACAACGGGGTGTTTCTACCTATATTATTCTCGATGGCTACGGGGCGAGTGGCTTGCATAAAAAGGACCGTGAGCGACTAAACCACAAAAACATTCACCTCGCCTTTTATAACCCCATTCGCTACGGCCGCTGGTTTAACAATTTCTTCCGTGACCACCGCAAACTGCTATTAATAGATGGAAAACTTGCTTTTGCTGGTGGCGTTGGCATTACTGATGACTTCTCTCCAGCTGATACTCCAGCACAATATTGGCGTGAAACTGTTATTGAGATCAAAGGCCCCTGTGTTGATGACTGGCGTCGCCTGTTTATTGAGAGCTGGCCTGTGCAGGGCAGCATGCCGATGCTGCCCGCCTCCCCACAGCTCTATCAGGATCAAAACCCAGGTAGTGATGGAGCCCCCGGTCAGCTGGGGCGCGTCACCCGCTCACAGGCAACCACGAGCCAGGAGATCCGGCGCTCAGTTAATCGCCACCTACATGCGGCTGAACACCGTATATGGATTGCGACTGCCTATTTTGTCCCCTCATGGCGGATGCAGCGAGCGCTACGCAAGGCTGCCCAACGCGGCATTGATGTCCGTCTACTACTACCGGGAGAACATACCGACCATCCAGCAATTCGCCATGCGGGCCGCCGCTTTTACTACAAGTTGCTGCTCAGCGGTGTGCGAATCTTTGAGTATCAGCCCCGCTTCACCCATAGCAAGATCATGCTATGTGACCAGTGGAGCACCATCGGCTCGAGTAACTTTGATCGCTGGAATCTGGTGTGGAATCTCGAGGCCAACCAGGAAATTGATGATGAAGCGTTTGCCAGGTCGGTTAAGCAGCTTTTCAATGACGATTTCAAAGCGTGCGAGGAGATAGCGCTTAAGGCGTGGTGCGAGCGCCCCTGGCACCGGCGCTGTCTTGAATGGTACTGGGGGTGGATTGATGCGCTACTGTATCGCTTTAGTCTACACTGGCGCCGACGGCAGCGTGCTCGTCGTCGTGCTGAACAGCAAAACAGCAACCAGGGCGGATGAGCATCAGCACCAGACTAAGGCCTCTTAATAATTAAATAGAACCCCCAGGTTAACGCCCCCTAGCGTTAACTCATCCTTATCAAGATAACTGATGTACTCAATGTTCAGCGATCTGTTTTTCATTATCTCTATCGCTGCGCCGAAGCCGTAAGAGAGGCCATTTTCAGTATCGTTACCGCTCAAACTGGAAACGCCATATTT
>DRLG01000043.1 GCA_011053135.1 Chromatiales bacterium | reverse complement strand
ATATTCGGTGCTTTTTTATATATAGCCGGATATATCCCAGAGTCGTAAATGCCTACAGTAACGCTTCCAGACGGTAGTCAACGCCAATACGATCAGGCAGTCACTTTAATGGATGTTGCCGCTTCTATCGGTGCCGGGCTTGCTAAGGCTACCCTTGCCGGCAAGGTTGATGGTGAGCTGGTTGATGCCTCAACCTTGATTGAAAAAGATGCGAGCGTTGTCATCATCACCGATCGTGATGAAGAGGGGCTTGAGATTATTCGCCATTCGACGGCGCATCTGTTGGCACAAGCGGTGAAATCACTGTTTCCTGAGGTCCAGGTCACCATCGGCCCGGTGATTGATGATGGCTTCTATTACGACTTCGCCTATGAAAAGCGCTTCACCCCGGATGACCTGACTGCGATTGAAAAGAAGATGGCGGAAATTGCCGCTCAGAACTTGCCAATCAGACGCAGCGTTATGGTGCGCGAAGAGGCGATAGAATTTTTCCGTGGCCTGGGGGAACAATACAAGGCGGAGCTGATTGAAGCGATTCCTGCCAATGAAACGCTGTCGCTCTATCAACAGGGTGACTTTATTGATCTCTGCCGTGGCCCACATGTGCCCAGTACCTGCAAATTAAAACACTTTAAATTGATGAAACTGGCCGGTGCCTACTGGCGAGGTGATTCAGATAATGAAATGCTGCAGCGCATCTACGGGACAGCATGGAAAGATAAAAAGGGGCTCAAAGCCTACCTGCACCGCCTTGAAGAGGCCGGAAAGCGCGACCATCGCAAAATTGCTAAAAAGCTGGACCTCTACCACATCCAGGAAGAGGCGCCGGGGATGATCTTCTGGCACGACAACGGCTGGACGATCTACCGTGAAGTTGAACAATATATCCGCAACATACTGAAACAGAATAACTATTCTGAGGTGCGTACCCCGCAGGTGGTCGATAAGTCGCTGTGGGAAAAGTCAGGTCACTGGGAGAAGTTTAGTGACGATATGTTTACCACCCATTCAGAGAATCGCGATTACGCGATCAAGCCGATGAACTGCCCCTGTCATGTGCAGATTTACAATCAGGGGTTGAAGAGCTACCGCGATCTGCCGTTACGAATGGCGGAGTTTGGCTCCTGTTTGCGTAATGAACCATCGGGCACGCTGCATGGATTGATGCGGCTACGCAACTTTGTCCAGGATGATGCCCATATCTTCTGTACCGAGGCGCAGATTCAGAGCGAAGTTGCGGCCTTTATCGATCTGCTCTATCAAGTTTACGCTGATTTTGGTTTTAATGAGATCATCATCAAGCTCTCGACCCGCCCTGAAAATCGAGTGGGGGATGATGCTGAGTGGGATAAGTCAGAGCATGCATTAGAAGAGGCGTTAAATGCGAAGGGGCTGGATTGGGACCTACAGCCGGGCGAAGGCGCTTTTTACGGCCCTAAAATTGAATTTTCGCTCAAAGACTGCCTGGGACGTGTCTGGCAGTGTGGCACGATCCAGGTCGATTTTTCGATGCCGGGGCGTCTAGACGCACAGTTTATTGCCGAAGATGGCTCAAAGCAGGTGCCCGTTATGTTGCACCGGGCGATTCTTGGCTCGCTAGAGCGCTTTATCGGGATTTTGATTGAAGAGCATGCCGGATTCTTCCCAACCTGGCTCTCGCCGCAACATGTAGCGGTGCTCAATATCACGGATCGCCAGTCAGAATATGTGGAAGAAGTGACCAAAAGATTGGTAGCGCGCGGACTCAGAGCAAAATCAGACTTGAGAAATGAGAAGATAAGCTTTAAAATTCGCGAACATACACTACAACGTGTACCATACTTGCTGGTAATAGGGGACCGGGAAGTCGATGGTAATCTCGTGGCTGTGCGCACGCGAAGTGGCGAAGATCTTGGAAGCATGTCCCTGGATGCCTTTATAGATCATATTAATGCCGATATCGCGAGCCACGGCCGTGTTGTTTTGGAGGATTAGGAAATCGCTGGAGAAAAAGAGCTGCGCCTGAATGATGAGATCAACGTACCGCAGGTGCGTCTGATTGGAGCTGATGGCGAACAAGCAGGTGTCGTTTCAATAAATGAGGCCAAACAGATGGCTGAAGAGGCTGACCTGGATCTCGTCGAGATCGTTCCCAATGGTGAGCCGCCTGTCTGTCGAATTATGGATTTTGGTAAGCATCTGTTTGAGCTTAGCAAAAAGAAACATGCTGCAAAGAAGAAACAGAAACAGATCCAGGTAAAAGAGGTAAAGTTTAGACCAGGGACGGAAGAGGGCGACTATCAGGTAAAACTACGCAACCTGACTCGTTTTCTAGATGCCGGGGATAAGGCAAAGGTCACATTACGTTTTCGTGGCCGCGAAATGGCTCATCAGGAGATAGGCCGGAAATTATTACAAAGGATTGAAGCCGACCTGAAAGAACTCGGAACGGTAGAGCAATTTCCACGAATGGAGGGGCGCCAGATGGTGATGGTGCTCGCCCCCATTAAAAAGAAATAGCTTGCCCAACGTTTTTTTGCAGGATCAAATTATTACGATCAAATGCGGAGTTAGTTAAGTAATGCCAAAGATCAAGAGTCACAGCGGAGCTGCCAAGCGTTTCAAGCGCACGGCGTCTGGTTCCTTCAAGCGCGGACAATCACACCGTAGTCATATTTTGACGAAAAAGAGCACCAAACGTAAGCGTCAGCT
>DRLG01000042.1 GCA_011053135.1 Chromatiales bacterium | reverse complement strand
ACGCAGGCGGAAATCTCACCCTTTCCAACCTCTGAAAACCAGCGGTATTCATGTATGGTCTCTGGGCGCGCCTTCACTACGCAGTTCCCCCACTGCTCTGCTGATGCATCGATCTTGCCCTCCTGCTCATAGATATAAGCAAGAAAGCAGTAAGCCATGCCACCGCCAATCTGATTCTCAGGAATGCGTTCATCGATCGTGATCGCCATTTTTAGATGCTTTGCTGCATCTTTATATTTTTTCTGCTTGAGCAGCGCCCAGCCAAGATTACGATTAAGCTGGTAACGGAGGTCCTCATCAGGTACCGGTTGAGCATTGGCGCGCTGAAGCCCCATATGCAGATAGGCCTCTGCAAGTGTAGGATCATTTTTACGCGTAACCGGATTGACCCAGTTAATATAGGTGCGTCCCAGATCGTTAATCCCTTTGATCCCTCCCGCCTGGACATTAATATAATATTGTTCGATCGCCTTATTCAGCACCCCAAGTGATTCATAGATCCGCCCCAGCTCGGCATTAAAAGTAGAGTTATCAGGCTGTATCTCCAGCCCCCGAAGAAAGGTTAATTCTGCATCATTCAGCGCACCCTCGCGATAAGCCTCGCGCCCTTTATCAAGATAGACTGTTGTCAGTGAATTGTGCGTCACATAAACCGTAGCCAGTAATAGCACCGCGATCACCAGCATCACCTCGCTCTGATAACGTGCGGCGATGTTGAAGCGCGTCATAAAATCACGCACCTTCTCCTGCCCACGCTTAGTGAGTGCGCCCTGACTAACAATTGCAAGACCACCAATCTGGGCAATCGTAGAGAGTGTTGCTGCCACAGTCAGGCTACCGACCGAGAGAGCTGAGATGATGCTCACCATAAAGCTTGCCCCAAGCGCTAGCGTACCCAGTGTCAACGCATCCCATAGCCAGTCTAACCGGTCCCATCCATCTACTTTTCGGGTTGGGGTAAAGTGCCACCACCACCCTCCCTCTTCACGATGCAGCCGCACCCGCCACTTATCAAGACTAATCGTATTGGCGATTAGCTCACCAATCTTTTTAAGGCGGTGGTCAAGCACCGAGAGACGCCGATCGACATCAAACAGACAGAGCAGCTCCTCACCGTTTTCATCCGGCTGAAGATTAAAGGCGGCCTCAACCTCATCACGCGCAAGCAGCAGCGACAGGAGATCGCTCTGCGCCGGTTGTGAACGGGACTGCTCAACTGACTCTAATAGCTGCTGATAATGTTCCAGTATCTCAACTGGCGTGCGTGTAACACGGTTATTATGGTCATCCATTGCAGCAACACCTGCCTCGCTACTACTCATCACGTTCTCCGTTTACTAACAATTAGTCAGGCCGCTTAACCCTGCAGATGGTTTATGGAAGCGGCCCCTGTTTGGCTCGCATATATTTTCGCACTACAAAAATTGCCGATGCCATCAATAATAGCCCCAGAAACACAATGTCTCGCTTCTGCTTCCAGAAAGGGTCGCAGGTTAATGAGACCAGAAAGATCATCACCATCGCCACCAGATAGAAGATAAAAATGAGTGAGTGGCGGCTATAAAAGGCGCGCAGTCGACGCGAGAACAGCGCCAATAACCCATACCCAATAGCCAGCAGCAGGAGAACGTCTATCGCCAGGCGGAACGTCCAGCGGTTGGGGCAGGCAAATTCACAAAGCGCAGGATAGCGATCAGAGAGGGTGTTCAGTACGCCATCAACCTCACCCGTACCATACAATGTGATCAGTCGTTTGCTAATCTCAGCCATATCTTTATCGCTCACCAACGGCAATGGCCACAGGCCGACACCCGAAAAATTATTCTGGAAATAGATCAGATCATCATCAAACTGGCTGTATGGAGCGGGGGCATCATCCTCATGCCCATATGGGCTAATCACCGGGATCACTTTACGCAGCACCTCCATGCGCTGTGCGCCACTAAATTCATCTTCTATTTTGCTACGCAGCAGCTTCTTGGTCAGCGTCGTTGGCTCATCAATAAATACCAGTAGTGAGTTCACATAAGCTGGGAGGCCACTCGTACTACTTACCAGCAGGCTTTTTATATCTTTCAGTAGCGGCTTCTCCCCTTTCAATTCCGACAGGCCAATATCGAGTAGAATATTAATATTATAGTTGCGTTCAAGGTCATCCAGCCGCTCATAAAGCTGGCTGATAAATTCAACTATCTTATATCTGGCCGAAGGGTTATCAGAAAAACGATCGAAATAGAGCGTTACCCCATCGGGCGATGCAACCGTGCTATTTAGAAATGGCACATACCCCTTTACACCCTGCTGCTGATACTCAACCTGTAACATCAACTGGTTATAAACAGACATCACCGACGCCTGCATGGTGCTCTCAGTCCACTCTGCCCAATGGTCTGAATAGAGCGCCAGATCAACCGCGGTTTTGTGGCGGTGCGCCTTGTTGATAAAATTACCTAGCTTGCCATTGGCACTCCAGTGAAGCGGGGCGTTGATCTCGCCGGTTTCACTTAACGTCAACCCATAGTAAGCGATCCGGTTAACAACGCTATAATCGATCTCCTGTTTCTGTTCCGCTATCGCCGCTGGCGCCTTGTCATCCATATCCGGACGGGT
>DRLG01000041.1 GCA_011053135.1 Chromatiales bacterium | reverse complement strand
TTTAGCGTGAAACGCCTGAGCTTTATGTTGATTATTATCTGGAGCCTGCTTGGAGTGGCGCATGCACAGCCGCCATCGCAACGTTTCATCACATTGAGCTATCACGATGTTAGTGATGATGCCGCACTGTCTGGTGCGAGTAGCATCATGTTCATCAAAAGTGCCGAGCTAGTTTCGCAGTTTGCATGGTTACGTGAACAGGGCTATCAGCCTGTGAGTATGGAGCAGATCATCGCTGCACGGAACGGCGGCACGCCGTTACCAGACAGGGCGATATTATTGAGTTTTGATGATGGTTATCGAAGCGTCTACACCCGTGTGTTTCCGCTGCTAAAACTATTTAACTACCCGGCGGTGATTGCGCTGGTTGGACAGTGGATGGATGTGCCTGCCGGAGAGATGGTCGCTTACGGTGATGAACAGGTGCCGCGTGAATATTTTCTTGAGTGGCACGAAGTGAATGAGATGGTCAGCTCTGGCCTGGTTGAGGTCGCCTCACATAGTTATGATCTGCACCGGGGTATCAGTGCCAATCCACAGGGGAATAGCCAGCCGGCAGCTGTGACACAGCGTTATGATCATGCGAGTGGCCGCTATGAGAGTGAAGCCCAGTTTAAACAGCGTCTACGAGATGACTTAACAAAAAGTTTCAACCAGATTAAAAAGCATACCGGCAGACCACCGCGAGTGTTGGTCTGGCCTTACGGTGCCTATAACCAGGTCACTATCGATATTGCCACCAGTGTGGGGATGCCCTACACCATGAGCCTTGATAGCGGGGGTAGCCACCTCTCTGAGCTTTCCAGTATTAAGCGTGTGCTGGTTAAAAACAACGCAACACTCTCCGACATGGTCTGGGACCTGCAACCCTGGAAGGAGCCGCCAGTGCGTGTCGCCCATGTCGATCTTGATTACGTTTATGATGATGACCCACGACAGCAGGAGAAAAATCTCGGACTACTGCTTGACCGTATCAAGTCACTACAGATCAATACAGTCTATCTTCAGGCCTATGCTGATCCGGATGGTGATGGCCACGCCGACGCGCTCTATTACCCCAATCGGCATCTACCGATGCGTGCCGATCTCTTTAATCGCGTTGCCTGGCAGTTGCGAACCCGCGCCGGTGTGAGTGTATACGCCTGGTTGCCAGTGCTCGCTTATCAGTTTAAGGATGATCATCCATTGTCAGCGCATTATGTGAAAAGCGTGCCGCATCAACATGGCGTTATTCCCAACGAGTCTTACCGTCGTCTCTCGCCCTTTCACCCGCAGGTGCGAGAGGTGATCGGTGATATCTACGAAGACCTCGCCAGACAGGCCAATTTCGCCGGTCTGCTGTTTCATGATGACGCCTATTTGAGTGACTTTGAAGATAGCAGTCCCTGGGCGCTGCAATATTATCGTGAGGAGCTGGGAATAGTTGACTCCATTGAACAGATTCGACGTGACCCTCTACTGTTGAATAAATGGAGCAGAGGCAAAACAGAGGCATTAATCAAGTTTACTCATTATCTTCGTGATCGCGTAAAAAATTATCGCTCCGATATTAAGACAGCTCGCAACCTCTATGCTCGTGTGATTCTACAGCCAGAGTCTGAAACATGGTTTGCCCAGTCGTTACCGCTCTTTGTTGAAAACTACGATTATACTGCCGTGATGGCGATGCCTTATATGGAAGAGGCGGCAGATGCAGATGAGTGGCTGGCATCGCTGGTCTCTCATACCATTGAACAGGTAGGAGAGCTAAGCAGCGTGGTCTTTGAACTACAGAGCATTGACTGGCGAAATAAAAAGCCGATTGACTCGCTCGAGATCGCACGCCATATGCGACTTCTGCAGCGTAAGGGGGTGTTAAATTTCGGTTATTACCCAGATGACTTTATTAGAAATCACCCGCTGCTGGATGTGATTCATCCGGAGTTCTCTCTCAGCAACTACCCTTACGTGGAGCAGTGATGGCTGAATTGATTGATCAAGTTGTCAATGGAATGCTTAACTTTGCATTTTATTACCCACTGTTTATGGCGTATCTGTGGATGGTGGGCGCACTCTATTACTACTACCACTGGGAGCGGAGTTCAGGCGCAGCTGTCGATCAACCCCCTGTATTAAAGGAGTATCCTCCCGTCTCTATCATCGTGCCCTGTTTTAATGAAGGGGATAATGTTCGAGAAACAATCACACAACTGGCGCGTCAGGAGTACCCTGCATTTGAAATCATCGCAGTCAATGATGGTAGCTCCGATGATACGGGGGGGATACTCGATGAGCTCTGTGCACAGTACCCGCAGCTCCGAGTCGTTCATCTGGCTAAAAACGAAGGCAAGGCGGTGGCGCTGAAGATGGGAACGCTGGTGTCAAAGCATGAGTTTCTAGTCTGCATCGATGGTGATGCGCTGTTAGATGAGCACGCCATTAGCTGGATGATGATCCACTTTGTTAACGGCCCTCGTGTGGCCGCCGTCACCGGTAATCCACGCATACGCACCCGCTCAACACTGCTGGGGAAGATTCAGGTCGGTGAATTTTCCGCGATTATCGGCATGATCAAAAGGGCTCAGCGTATCTATGGCCGAATATTTACCGTTTCGGGTGTTGTGGCCGGCTTTCGTAAAAGTGCACTGCATGATGTCGGTTACTGGAGTACCGATATGGTGACAGAGGATATCGACATCAGCTGGAAGCTACAGTTGCGCCACTGGGATATCCGCTTTGAATCACATGCCCTCTGCTGGATATTGATGCCTGAGACCCTGGCCGGGCTGTGGAAACAGCGCATCAGGTGGTCGCAAGGTGGCACGGAAGCGCTCATCAAATATCTGCCGCGAATTCCACACTGGCGTATGCGGCGCATGTGGCCGGTCTATCTCGAATATTTTACCAGTGTGCTCTGGGCTTATGTCATGTTGTGTGTCTTCGGTTTATGGGTTGCGGGGCAGTTTGTTGAGTTGCCTCCACCGCTCTCTATTCCAACACTGCTACCCGGCTGGAATGGTGTTGTACTTGGTGTTACCTGTCTGTTGCAGTTTGCGATCAGCCTCACCATTGATTCACGTTATGAAAAGGGGATTGGCAAAATCTACTACTGGATGGTGTGGTACCCGCTTGTGTTCTGGCTGTTAAGTGTTGCGACCACGGTGGTTGCCGTGCCAAAAGCGTTATTTAAAAAGAAAGGCTCTCGTGCCACATGGGTTAGCCCC
>DRLG01000040.1 GCA_011053135.1 Chromatiales bacterium | reverse complement strand
GCATAACGCCCTTTTTCACCCGGTGGGATACGCGTCCCTTCGGGAAAGATCACCACCCAGCGGCCTTTCTTCAGCCGCTCAGTCCCCTGTTCGATCAGCTGCTGGCGCGCTCTGCCACGCGCCTTGCGGTCAATTGCAATCGGCTCCAGCATCGCAAGCCCCCAACCAAAAAAGGGTACCTTTAGCAGTTCACGTTTCATCACCCACACCTGCGGAGGAAAGATCACCTGAAGTGCCAACGTCTCCCAGGTCGACTGGTGCTTGGACATCACGATCGCATTCCTCTCTGGAATATTTTCACGCCCCTCAATCTGGTAGCGCACCCCACAGGTCACGCGCAACCACCACAGGTTCAGTCGCGCCCACTGAGATAGAAAACCGTAACGAACAGAAAATGGGAATGGCGCGGTAAACAGGCAGAGAATCGCAAACACCACGATCGTCACCCACATACCTACAGCAAACAACAGCGATCTTGCAAACAGCACCTGACTATACCTCAACTTTCACTTGATTCATCGATCTCTAATGATTCGCTTAACAGCGCATCCACTGCCGCAGCGAGATCATCAAACAGCTCCACCGTTTCTGCAAGCGGGCTTTCGGCCAGCCGCTTTTCCGTTAGCACCCCCTTACCGCTCCTCACCAGGATGGCTCGCGCACCCACCGCCTGCGCAGCCTGCAGATCACGCAGTGAGTCGCCAATCGCGGGGACACCATTTAACTTCGTCTGTAGACGCCTTTCAATATCCCGAAACATACCGGGCTTCGGCTTGCGGCATTCACAGCCATCATCCGGCCCATGCGGGCAGAAAAAGATCGCATCGATGCGCCCACCAGCAAGGCTCACTTCACGCTGCATCTTTTCATGAATGCGATTAAGTACACCGAGATCAAAATAACCGCGTGCCACTCCTGACTGATTGGTGGCGACCACAACCTGATAACGCGCCTGTGTCAGACGTGCAATCGCCTCTGCGCTACCAGGCAACAGCTGCCACTCTTCGGGGGATTTAATAAAATCATCCGAGTCTCTATTGATGACACCATCACGGTCGAGCACTATCAGCTTCATAACAAATCGCTACGCTACTTGCAGACGGGAGAGGTCAGCCGCCCGCATAAACAGGCTGTGCAGGCCGTGCAGCAGCGCAATGCGATTGTTGCGAATCGCCTCGTCGTCGGCCATTACCATCACATCATCAAAGAACTGATCAACCGCCGCCTGCAGGCTCGCAAGCTCGGTTAACGCTGCCGTGTAATCACCCGCTTCAAATAGCGGCGTTACCACATCGGTCAGCTCTGTCAGCGCTTTAAATAGTGACTGCTCACTCGCCTCGCTCAACAGCGCCTGATCAATCGCAACGGGAATGTCACCCTCGACCTTCTTCAGGATATTGCCAATCCGTTTGTTGGCCGCCGCCAGGCTCCCGGCCTGCGGCAGCTGGCGGAAGGCCGCCACCGCACGCAGACGCCGATCAAAGTCGCGCGGCGCTGTTGGACGACGTGATAACACTGCTTCAAACAGGTCACGACTGATCCCCTTGTCAGCATAGTAACCGCGCAGGCGATCCATCATAAAATTAAACGCCTGCTCGATAGTCTCACCGCTAACAGTAACCTTATCTTGCGAACGATATTGTGCCGCACCATGTTCCAGTAACTCTTCAAGATCCAGCGGCAGCGCTTTTTCGATAATGATACGTAACACGCCGAGTGCAGCACGACGTAGCGCAAACGGGTCTTTATCTCCTGTCGGCGGCTGGCCAATCGCAAAGATGCCCATTAGCGTATCGAGCTTGTCGGCAATCGCAAGCGACTGGGCGATCACATTCTGAGGTAACTCATCACCAGCAAAACGCGGCATATACTGCTGATCAAGTGCGCTGGCAACCTCTGCCGGCACACCATCCAGAGTGGCGTAGTAACGCCCCATGATACCCTGCAGCTCAGGGAACTCACCGACCATCTCGGTCATCAAATCACATTTTGAAAGTTCACCCGCCTGCTGTGCCAGCGTATGGTCACCCCCCAGTCGTTCGGCGATCTCGGCACTCAATGCAGCGACGCGCATCGACTTCTCTTTTAGTGTGCCGAGTTTCTTCTGAAACACTACCCGTTCAAGACGTGAAGAGAGCGCCGAGAGCGGCTGCTTGCGATCTTGCCGCCAGAAGAAAACCGCATCTGACAGGCGTGGACGAATCACACGTTCGTTACCTTCACGCACCACATCCATATTGGAGCTGGCGATATTGCTAACGGTGATAAAGTGCGGCATCAACTCACCCGCATCGTTCACCACATGAAAATATTTCTGGTGCCCTTTCATTGCAGAGATCAACGCCTCCTGCGGCACTTCAAGAAAACGCGGCTCAAAGTTACCCGCCAGTGCGACAGGCCACTCAACCATACCGGTCACCTCATCCAGCAGCGCCTCGTCGATCACCGCTTTACCACCGAGACCCACAGCCACTGCCATCACCTGCGCGCGCACCGCTTCACGTCGTGCCGTGAAATCCGCCATCACTCGCCCTTCGCTCTCCAGCAACGGCACATAAGCGGCAGGCTCCGCGAGGTAGAGCGTGTCGGGGTGATGAAAGCGGTGACCGCGAGTGGTCTGACCACTCTTGATGCCAAACAGGGTGGCATCCACCAGCGTCTCTCCCAGCAACATCACCAGCCAGTGAACCGGGCGCACAAACTCTGCGTTTGAACTACCCCAGCGCATGCGCCGGGGAATTGGCAGCTGCTTTAACGCCTCTTCCACAATCGCAGCCATCAGCTCACTGCTCTGCCTCCCCTTCTTTGCGCTGCGAAAGACCAGCCATGCACCCTTTTCTGTCTCGATTGTCTCAAGCGCCTCGACTTCAACACCGCACGATTTTGCAAAGCCCTGCACCGCGCGTGTCGGCAAACCATCGTCATCAAAAGCGGCGGTGACTGCGGGGCCTCGGCGCTCATCCATGGTGTCAGCCTGTGCCTTCATCAGATCGGTAACGTGTACCGCAAGGCGGCGCGGTGCCGCGTACCAACGCACCTCATTGTAGTCGAGCACGGCCTTTTTCAGCCCGTCACGGACAGCGCTGGCGAGCGCCTCGCCCAGTTTACGCAGCGCCTTTGGTGGCAGCTCTTCGGTGCCCAGCTCAAAAAGAAAATCACATCTATCCGACACGGTTTACCATCCCCAACTCAAACTGATTCATGATTATCACGACACCTTTTTCACGTCGCTGCCGTCGGCACACATGGGGAAACCCAGCGCCTCGCGTGCGGCGTAATAGGCCTCGGCCACCGCGCGTGACAGGTTGCGTACCCGCCCAATAAAACGGGCGCGCTCGGTCACGCTAATCGCATGACGTGCGTCCAGCAGATTAAACAGATGCGACGCTTTCAGCACCATCTCATAGGCAGGGAGCGGCAGTCCCGCTTCGATCAATTTCTGACTCTCGCTTTCACAGTTATCGAAAGCGGTAAAAAGCGCATCGACATCGGCGTGTTCAAAATTGTAGGTGGACATCTCTACTTCGTTCTGATGAAACACGTCGCCATAGGTCACCCGGCCCAACGGGCCATCGGCCCATACCAGATCAAAGACACTCTCGACCCCCTGCAGGTACATCGCGATGCGTTCAAGGCCATAGGTGATCTCGCCGCTGACCGGGGCACAGCTCAGCCCACCCACCTGCTGGAAATAGGTAAACTGCGTCACCTCCATGCCGTTGAGCCACACCTCCCAGCCAAGTCCCCATGCGCCCAGCGTCGGTGACTCCCAGTTATCTTCTACAAAGCGGACATCGTGCTCCAGCAGATCCAGCCCCATGGCGCGCAGTGAGCCGAGATAGAGCTCCTGAATCTCCGCCGGCGACGGCTTAATCACCACCTGAAACTGATAATAATGTTGCAGTCGATTGGGGTTTTCGCCATAACGACCATCGGTGGGGCGGCGTGACGGCTGTACATAGGCCGCGGCCCACGGCTCAGGACCAATCGCGCGTAAAAAGGTGGCGGGGTGAAAGGTACCTGCCCCCATCTCCATATCATACGGCTGTAACAGCACACAGCCGTGCCCTGCCCAATACTGCTGCAACCCCAGGATCAACCCCTGAAAGGTTGAGCTATCTATCGTCTGGCTATCTTTCACGTCTAATTTTTACTATCTGAGATGATTAAATGGCTTGATTTTTGTGCGGCCAAGTATACCCCGCCACCGCGCTATTTTGTATCGCTTTAGCCACTGACAACTCACTCGCCGACTCAAGAAGCCCCTTTTTCATGCCGATAGCCTTGTTAACGGAGGAGAGAACTGCATGAGCGAACTTGTCATTCAACCCACCACCACCGCCCAGTGGCACGCACTGGTGAGCGACGCCGAATATGCCGCCGGCTGTAGCCTCGGGGAAGAGCTGGAGAGTTATCTGGTCTTTTTACTGATGCGCTACACCCGAAAACCGCAGATGCTATCACGCGTGATGGCGCTCGATTATCTCAAACAGACCCACGGTTCACGTGCAGAACGCGGTCAGAAACTCAAGGATGTAGGGGATCACTGCCTGCTTTTCTCCGGGCTATTCCCCAAACACGCTGAGAAACGGATGATAAAAGTGAGCTACTTCGTCAAATTAGGCCGCAGCGCCTACCAGCAGGTATTTGAAAACCTCAACAGCCGGGACTCACTCTACTCACATCTGAGCAACGACTTTGTCACCCTGATGGATATCCTGCAAACCATGCGCGATCTACAGCACGATGAGACCCACACCACCCACCTCAGCGCAATACACGCCTTTGACCTGTGGCACGACACCGGTAGTCAACACGCCTATAAGACCATTAAATCGATGACTAGCGACGGCAATCCGACAAAACCCGCCTTTATCGACCTGCCTGACGATAGCTCACCGCTGAATCGGCACTAAGTTCGTACCTCAAAAAAAGGGATCGCCCCGCTGCAGCGGCCATACCCTGGTTTTATTTGATCTCAACCTTATAAGCGAGTATCAACGGCGGCCTGTCATATCGCCCAACCTGCCCTGCTTT
>DRLG01000039.1 GCA_011053135.1 Chromatiales bacterium | reverse complement strand
TTGAGCGGGCCACCACGGTGCAAAGCTGTTCACAATCAGCTCGCCAATCGGTGAACGCGGCACCAGCACCCGCTCATCGACATAAAACCGCAAACCACAGAACCACCCTTCGTGGGTGAGATAAGCTGCCGGTTTACGGCTCTCGACACGCTGTTGAAAGAGGCTGGCGATGGCGCGCCGCTGCCGCTCGGTTAGCGGTTGAGGTACTTCACTGAGAGAGAGATCAAGCGGCATCGCTAACGCATAGAGCACCAGCCAGGCGGCCTCATCAATCGCATTGTCAGTACCGTGACCAAAGTAGATACCGTGCTGCTCAAAGTACTCCCCGCCCCACTGCACCCACGCCTCTGCGCTTGCGAGTGAAGCCACAATCTCATCTGTTATCTGCATCTATCCAAACCTGTCAAAGCATGACTGTACAAAGCAGACAGCCACCGTTGAGGCGGTGGCTGTCTGCATGATCCAGGCGTTATCAACACACGCCATCGACCACTACTCAGAACGCTCCGTGACCTCAATCAGGTGATAACCAAACTGCGTCTGGATCGGGCCATGCACCACACCGACCGCCTCGCTGAAGACCACATCATTAAACTCTTTTACCATCTGGCCCGGGCCAAATGTGCCGAGGTCACCACCACGGCCACCCGATGGACATTTGGAATGGTCTTTTGCGATATCTTCAAACGCTGCACCCGACTCAATTTGAGCCTTGAGTGATTCGCACTCCTCTTCGCTATCTACCAATATATGCCTTGCACTTGCTGTTGTCATACGAACCCCCACTTTGAAAAATGATTATCTAAACAGAACCAACATAAAAATCTTTTCATCAACGATACAACTTTACCTTACTTCAACCCTCCGGGCGCCTCTCGTCCTGCGCCTCGAGACGTCGATGCAGTCGCGCCAGCGACTCCTGAGTCTGGCGCAGCTCACGCAACAGCTCATCACGCGAAACAGGTGGCTGTAGTTGCTCCAGACGTTCAGCCTTCGCCTCATCCAGGTTATTAAGCACCACCGCAATAAAGAGGTTAATAATGACGAAAGTGCCCATGATGACAAAACTAACGAAATAGATCCATGCCAACGGATGCATTTCCATCGCGGTGTACATCACATCGGTCCAATCTTCGAGCGTGACGATGCGAAATAGCGTCAATAACGAGAGCCCCAGCGTGCGCCAATGCTCTGGATCATGAGCGTGAAACAGGTGATACCCCGCCACCGCATAGATGTAGAAGATAATACTCATCAATAGCAGCACATTGCCCATACTGGGGATCGAGCGCATCAATGTCGAGACGATCAGGCGCAGCTCGGGAATCGCCGAGATCAGGCGCAGTACCCGCAGCAGGCGCAGCAGACGTGCCACCATCGCAAGGTCGCCAGTAAATGGGATCAACGACAGCACCACAACACTAAAATCGAACAGGTTCCAGCCATCACCAAAATAGCGCTTCCACTGCGGTGCGACAGCTGTAATTTTGATCGCCGCTTCCAGAATAAAGATCGCCAGTACCAGCTGATTGCCCAGCATTAACAGATCGCCATATTGCGCAAAAATATCAGCCGAGGTCTCAAGCCCCAGAATCACACCATTGATGACGATCACCGCTACCACAAAACGTTCAAACGCCTTATGGGCTGCAATTTTCTGGCAATATGCTCTAATCACTTCCTGGTACCTTTTATCAGATCGACAATGTTTGGATATCGCGGCTATTATAGACGTTTTTCTGAATCGAACTCGACTATGGAAGCTGCGTCTCAGATATGACCCCGCATTTAATAGCGTTAATCGGGCTTGCGGCTGCCTGGCTTGCGTATGGCGCACTGCATTCGCTGCTGGCATCACTCCGCTGCAAAGCGTGGTTTCGGGCGCGCTGGCCACAGCAGATGTACCGCTATCGGGTTGCGTTCAACACCCTTGCGGTGGTGCTGCTGATTCCGGTTCTCGCCCTGGAGCAGCATATTGATGGGGTGCCGTTATGGTCATGGTCTGGCGTTTCAAAGATCACAGCGCTCTCACTCACGCTGGCTGCCGTCGCTGCTTTTATCTGGTCGACACGCTATTACGACATCTCTATTTTTATGGGTACGCATCAGTGGCGTAACAGAGAGAACAGCACCAGTGATGAGGGTGCTTTGACAATTTCACCGCTGCACCGTTTTGTCAGACATCCGTGGTATTCACTGGCGCTGGTGATCTTGTGGACGCGGGATATTGAGAGCACCACGCTGGTCTCCAACCTGATGATCAGCGCCTATTTCATCATCGGCGCACGACTGGAGGAGCAAAAGCTGGTTATTCAGTTTGGCAAACAATACCAGGAGTATCAACGCCGGGTGCCTGCAATATTGCCAGCACCATGGCGCTATCTGACTGCGGAAGAGGCTCAACGGCTAAGCGAATCACACCCCCCTTAAGCCCCTGCCGCACTTTTCAGTATGATCAGGGAGTGACTGAAATTTCTCTAACCACGGATTCCAGACGAGTCAACCCCCACTCTTTTCCAGTGGCAATAGCCTCATCAACGCGCGCGCCTCTCATCCGTTCACCGAGGGCAATAAGCGCCCCCACTCGATTGCTACTTGAACAGTGCACAAGTACCGGCTCACCGTTAACAGCGGCAATCAGTTCAGCTAAAGACGCCGCATTTTCAGTTGTAATACCAGCAGCACCAGCAACAGGCAGGGAGTGATACTCCACTCCTAGTGACTGAACAAACTCAGCTTCATTCCACTCTTGCTCCTGTGCTGGGCGAAGATTGATCACATGCTTAATACCCGCCTGCGCAAGACCACGAAATTCATCCTGGGTAGGCTGGCCACTGGCATATATCAATTTTCCTGGGTGGCTAAGGTTTTTAATCTTCAGCTGGTTAATGGCACTCTGGTCTACAACAACAGGTTCACTCGACGTTGAGCATCCCGCCACAAAAACCAGAGCGAAAACAACCGCCAGTGTTTTAAAGAGTGCTGACATATTGAGTGCCTCCTTTTTTCATTTGACACAGTAAATTCATCAAACACTCATAACGGTGTTTAGATAGCCTCTCAGCCATTTTTTGATTTGCAGGTATTAATCCCAAGCAGTGCATAAGGGGGGCACCAACTCATCAATGCGGTCGCAACCAACACCAGGCCAACCGCTCCCCACCAACTCTGAAAATAGAGGCCTGCGCCAAGCGCAGCAACCCCAGCTACAATACGGATTCCTCTATCCATTCCGCCAACATTCTTATTCATGATAGTGCTCCATTTCGGTTTAAATTAGACTCGCTACCATAATGAACATTACCCAGGGATCTGTATGTGACTAAAACACCTTTCTCCAAAATAAACAGATGTTACAAACTCAATTAATGGCAATAGCTCTGCAGGCCAGGCAGATCGATAATAGTCAGCTTACCACGCGCCCCGGCCACCAGCCCCTTACCTTCAAACTCCTTAAGAATTCGACTCACCACCTCACGCGTCGTGCCTAAATCAGAAGCGATTTCATGGTGTGTAATATTTACGACCAGCCCCTGTGATGCGATGGCGATTAGATAGGCCGCGATGCGCTCATCCATTCGATGAAAGGCGACATTCTCCAGTAACGCAATCACATCTGCCAACCGCCTGGAGATCAAACCAAAGATAAAGGTGCGCCAGGGGGTGGAATCACCCACCCATTCAGAAGCCTGCCGAGAGGGGATAACCAGCGCCTCGACATCTGTTTCTGTTTCTGCAATCGCGGGAAAGGGGGTGTCACTCATGATGCATGAAGCTGTTAATACACAACTGTCCCCACTGTTGATGCGGTAAAGTGTGATCTCCCGCCCCGATTCGGCAAGTTTGTAGACACGCACTCGGCCCGAAAAAACCACTGCCAGCTGGCCACACTCACTCCCCTCCGATGCAATGGTGTGGCCCGCTGGAATCTGTACCAGTGTGGCGCTGCGAAAGAATGTCTGACGAAACTGAGCAGAGGCCTCCATTAATAGAGGGAAGCCATCGATCAGACGTTGCTGCTGTTCTATGCTATCGATCATCCGCTTTAAGAGAGCTCCGAATATTTATGGTTGCTTAAGAGTGAGACTGATTCAGGGCTCTCTCAGCTGTCAGGCTTCTCGCTTTTGTGCGCCACCGCCTGCTGTAACATCACCTCCATCCTCGCCATGCGCTGCTCCATCGCCTCAGTCTGCTCCTTAATCTGGGTGATGTCTCCTGCGGTGCCCTCGCCCTCTTCACGATTATGTTTTTCGTGCTCTTCCTGCATCACATCCAGCACGACGCCGATCATCATATTGAGAAAAACAAACGCCGTCAGAAAGATAAACGAGAGGTAAAAGGCCCAGCTAAAGGGAAAAACGGCCATCGTCTCATACATCACATCAGTCCAGTCTTCAAAGGTCGCAACACGGAACAGGGTAAGCATCGCAATGCTAATATCACCCCATAGCACCGGGTTAATCTTCTCAAACAGAAAGCTGCCGATCGCACCGTAAATATAGAAAATAATAAACATCAGTAAGACGACATAGCCAATACGCGGAATCGCCTTGACCAGCGCATCCATCAGGATCCGCATCTCCGGCACCATGGAGACCAGACGCAACATACGGAAGATGCGCAGCAGCCGTGCCAGTAACACCAGTTCACTCTCATCGATTGGTATCAGGCTTGCGGTGACGATGATGAAATCGAAGATATTCCACCCCTTTTTGAAGAAGTCGCGCAGGCGGGGTTCAGCTGCCATGCGAATAAGCAGCTCAATCAGAAAAAAGATGGTAACCGCCACATCAAAGCCCTTTAGCACGTTCATCCAGTGAGGGGCGATATCATAGGTGGTTGCACCAATCATCATGGCAGAGAGAATGATGATCGTCACTACAACCATCTCAAAAAGCTTATTACTGCGTATCGCAACAAAATGTTCTCGCCAGCCGGACACATCTGAATTCATGGTTATGACTCCATTTCGCTATTCACAAAAATTATCTCGCCAGGAAGCTCGGCGCTATGTTAGCCAAGCATGTAATACCAGTGGAATTGTTTCAATCAGATAAAACAGAAATCATCGCTTGCTTCTGCTGTGCCAGCACAGGCCGGGGCGTTGAAGTAGATGATTTAGAATTGGCTCCCCGAGGCGGACTCGAACCACCGACCAATTGATTAACAGTCAACTGCTCTACCAACTGAGCTATCGGGGATCAGTATTTGGCTGAGGCGCTATATTACTCATGCACCCCCCATTGGTCAATAGCATCTCGAAATTTTCTTAGCTTATCAATATAATAGCCTGCTAACCCGCTGATTTGGTGAAATCGTTACGTATGAGCGACAAGAAAGCAGAGCCCGAAGAGGTGGATGACTTTACGCTGTTTCGCCAGAGCGTCGCGGATGCTCGCCCGTTAAAGCAGCAAAACACCGTGCACCACCACAATCAACCACCTCCCTTATCCACTCGGGTTAGGCCACAGCAGCAAAACAGGCGGCGAACAACTGAAGATCTGCTCTCAGACGAGTACCGGGTCGAGCCAGTCACCTCCGCTGATGAGCTGCTGTTCAGCCGTCCGGGGCTGCAACAGCGTGTGGTTAAAAAGCTGCGCCGTGGTCAGTTCATTACCAGCGCGGAACTTGACCTGCACGGTATGGTTGTCACGGAGGCGCGTCAGGCGCTGCTTGAGTTCATCGCTGAATGCAGGGCTCACCATGCACGTTACGCCCGCATCGTCCACGGCAAGGGCCACGGTTCATCAGAGAGCCACCCCGTATTAAAAAACCGCCTCAACAGCTGGCTTCGACAGATTGATGAGGTGCTCGCCTTCAGTTCGGCACAACCGAAGGATGGCGGCACCGGGGCGCTCTATCTGCTACTAAAACGGGGCAGCCGGCGCTAAGTTGCGACAACCGTTTCTCACTAGCCTTTGGCGCCCTGCTTTAATGCACGTTGCCGCCCCAGCTCACGAGCCTGAGCTGCCTCTTCACCATCCCACTCATCGCCACTGCCCGGCCACCCTTGCGTATGGCGCAACACAAGCTCACCGAGTGCACGAATATGGTCATCGCGCTCATTCAGTGCCGGAATATAAAAATATTCTTCGCCGCCGGCGGCCATAAACGCTTCACGATTCTCCAGATCAAGCTCTTCAAGTGTCTCGACACAATCCGCTGAAAAGCCGGGAGAGATAACATCGACCCGCTTAACCCCCTCTTTCGCCCACTTTTTAAGCGTCTTGTCGGTATAAGGCTGCAACCACTCTTCACGACCGAAGCGAGACTGAAAACTCACAAACCACTCATCGTCAGCCAGCTCAAGACGTTCAGCAATCAACCGCCCTGTCTTTTGACACTGACAATAGTAGGGATCTCCCGCCAGCAGGGTGCGCTTCGGCATGCCGTGGAACGACATCAATAGTCGCCCTTCGCGCCCGTGGCGCTGCCAGTGTTCACGTATCGAACGAGCCAACGCGCCAATATAGTCAGGGTCATCATGGTACTGGTTAATCATGCGCATCTCAGGAATTCTGCGCCATTTATTAAACACCGCCGCCACGGCATCAAAGGTAGAGGCCGTTGTCGCCGCCGAATACTGGGGATAGAGCGGAAACACTAATAGACGCTGCACATTGGCCTCACGCAATTTTTCCAGTGCGGACTCTATCGAAGGGTTGCCGTAACGCATCCCAAGCGCCGTTACTACCGGGCCAGGAAATTGATCATTCAGATAAGCCTGCAGTGCTGCCGCCTGCTTTTGCGCGGTCAATAGCAGTGGAGAGCCTTCATTATCCCAGATACGCAGGTAATTTTTTGCCGAACGTCTGGGACGAAAGGGCAGCACAAAGCCATGCAAAATCAGCCACCACACCGGCCGAGGGATCTCAACGACCCGCGAATCCCATAAAAACTCACCCAGGTATTTACGCAGCGCACTGCTCGTCGGTGTATCAGGGGTGCCCAGGTTGGTAATCAGGATGCCAATGGGGCTCGCTTTGCCATGTTCATGTGATAGCTCACCTTTTTCCATCGTCATCCCAAAAGACCTGCCTGTTCAATATGTTTATAAAAATAAAAGCGAGTGAATACCAGCCGCTCGCATTGCTAAAATAGTGGTTATTGCGTCTGCCAAACGTCGCCTAGTATGCCACTCTCAAAAAAATTTGCCACGCGTAACTTCATGAGAATATGATGATATCCGGGAAGTGGTCGCTACAGGCATAGACGCAATGGTGTCCTAAAATTGTGACCCGGAATATAAAACAGGAAGTTTAAAGATGTCGATTGATCTATCTCAACTCACGCTCCCTTCCGTTTCACCCGAAGGGCTAAAGGTTCTCGATATCGTCTCCAGCCCGGAGCCTGATATCAAACTGCTGGAAAAAACGCTCCTTAGCGACCCGACCCTTGCTAGCACACTGATCAAATATGCCAATTCACCGCTTTATCGACGCGCTAATCAGGTATCAAATGTTCCGGCGGCAATCCGCATTCTTGGCCTGAAAAATATCCGTAGCGCCGTTGTCATGGCAACGATGCGCGCCATGGCAGAGCCTGAAACGACCACCTCAAGGGCAATCCTCAACCATAACCTTGATATTGCACTGTTATGTAAACTCATTGCGGACAAAACCTTTCCGGAACTCCGTGATGACCTGGAGTTTCTCGGCCTGATCCACGATATGGGCATGTTAATCCTGAACCAAAGCTTTCCAGACGAATACCAGCAGCTCTTCACTCGCTCGCTCGAGGAAGGCGTCGCCATCACCACTCTGGAAGAGAAGAAATTCGAACTCACCCACGACATCATCATGGCCGCCGTTTCCGAGCGTTTCAGACTGCCAGAAGCCTATGTGGACACCCTCGCCAACTTCCATACCCATAAACCCACCACCAGCATCGAACAGCGCACTGGCCATTACATATGCATCCTCGACCTTGCCCACCATCTGTGGCCACAGGTGGTGACCGATAGCGTCTGTTTCGCTGAAGAGATCGTCGACTCTCAGGAAAAGCTATCCATTTTGCTCGACCTGAGTGAGATGCAGTTGCAGGAGATCATCGAAGAGGCGCGAGAGAAAAAAGCGCTGGCTGAATAAATGCCCACATCAACGGGTTATTCCCCCCAACAGCGCTGACAATAAAAACGCTGGCAACGATGCCATTCCACCCGTTTTAGTCTAGAATTAGCTGTTTTGTCGGCGAGCTCCGCCTGAATCAGACCAAAGCAACTGGGCAGAACCTACCACGTGGATAAACAGAACATCACCTACCCTCGTAACACCATCGGTGAAATACCGCCCTGCCCGGTCGCACCCGATTCGCTTCAGGGTATCCCGCGGCAGCAGACCAACCCGTCACGCTGGCAGGGTGAGCAGTGGTCAGCATTTGTCGCTGCGCTACAGCAGGCCAATATTGAACTGCGCGTCGCACCGCACAACACCGGCACTTATATGACAGATGCGGGCGGCCTCGCTTACGGTAAACCGCACGGAGTGGTCATCGCGCGTAGCGCCGCGCAGATCGCCACACTGATGCAGCTTGCGCAACAGTTCCAGGTGCCGGTCACGACGCGCGGTGGCGGTTTGACCACAGAGGGAGAATCGGTCGCCTTCGGCGGTGTGCTGCTCGACATGACCGGCATGAGCCGCGTCCTCCATATTGATAAAACAGCACTCACGGTACGCACTGAAGGGGGGATATTCTGGCACCTGCTAGCCGAGGCGCTACGCCGCGAAGGACTAGACTATCTATCAGCCCCCCTGAACCTGACCTCCTCAGTGGGCGGCACCCTGGGTGTAGGCGGCATCGATGTCAACTCATCAAAGCTCGGTTGCAGCGCAGACCAGGCGATCGCACTACAGGTGGTCACCCCGACGGGGGAGATCGTGGAATGTTCAGATGAAGAGCATGCTGAACTTTTTCAGCGGGTGATCCTGGGCTACGGCCAGTTCGGCATCATCACCGAGGCGACCTTGCGGATACGCCCCTACACCCCGCTGCGCATGCACTACTTCTATTACTCATCACTACGCAACGCCGTCGAAGATCTGATCCAGATTGACAGATCAGAAGCCTGTGACTACAGCGGTATTCTGACAATGATGGACAGAGCGATCACACTGCTAGTCGCCTTTGATAGCGATGAGCGTGAAGCTGAATTTTTAAGCCACCACCGTAAAGCGGTACGGGGCTACGGCGAACTCCCCTTTGCGATACGCACTGCGGCCTACTACGCAGTGCGCCCGTGGCGGATTAAGGAGGCACTCTATCTTTATCAACGCAAGCGCGAACTCTTTCCGGATCTTCAGCCCGCACATCACATGCAAGGGGGGCAGATGATCGACCGCACCGTGGTCTTTTCACGCGCCGTATGGAAACACTGGGGAGGACGCCAGATGGTGATTCCTGATCTCGCCAGCAGCGTTGATAAATTTGTCGAATCGGTTGAGCGCGGCAATGCGGTGTGCAAAAAATATTTTCCACATTACACCCTCTATTGTGTCGGTATCAAACTGCGAGCAGATCATAAAGCGCACTACGAACTCTCCTGCATTCCACCTGATGCCGAAGAGTGGGCCTACGGCTGCGAGTTTGAACCGATGTTGGGCGATAACAGCTATAGCCGCGACCAGCTGCAATCTTTTAAGAACGAGATCTATGACATCGGCGTCGATCTGGGCACCAGCTATTATCGCTTTGGCGGCATGATGAAAGGGTATATCCGCCGCGCCCTTGGCGATGAGGTGGTCGAAAAACATCTGGCGATGAAGCGCCAGGCCGATCCAGCCATGATCCTTAACCGTCACGTGATTTTCTAATGTCACATTCAAACTGTCACGGCTGTAGCCTCTGCCTGCTCTCCTGCCCGATGTGGCAACAGCGACGCGATGTGCAATATAGTCCGCAGGGAATCTTCAAGGCGCTGCAACACAACGCCACGCATGATGAGATCGCACCTGCGCTCTTTAGCTGCCTGCTGTGTGGTGCCTGCGACGTGCTCTGCCCGGAACAGATCGACATCACCGACATGATCAAAACACTCCGGCAAGAGGCCTTTGTGAAAGGGATCGAAATTGAACTTCAGAAAAATATCGAATCACTATTAGCACAACCAGTCGCTGAAACCAGACTAGAAGAGAACACCATTATTCTCCCCGGGAAGGCGCTACGCTCAATGCCCGATACTCTCACAAAGATACAGAGACTACTCTCTAACGAGACTCACGCCGTAATTGCCACCGATGATGGAGATGATATTGCACTCGCACTTGAGGCAGGCATCCACATTTCAGAACAGCGGCGACACAGCTTCCTGGAGCCGCTACAGGGGGCAAAACGGCTCTATATCAGCAACGCTCACCTCTTAAGGGCACTGCACCGATGGCTACCGGCAACAGAGCTCTGCGCGCTCGGTTACAGCCTTAGCCAGCTCAACGAACTCACCAGCAAACTGAATAAGGGTGACCTCTATTTAATCGAGGCGCAGAGCTTTCACTTCGATCACAAACAGAAGATCACACATTATGATCAGCTACGCTATCAGCAGGGGTGCCAGACCAATATGGACCTGCAGCGCAATGCGATCCCAACCGCCGCTGGAGCACTAAACACACTGCGGCCTGCGCTCGACTCTACTGAACAGGGGAACTGGATATTGAGCGGACGAAATGTACAGCGCATCGTCGTTGAGTGCGCCGAAGATGGGCTGGCAATGTCACAGGTCACCCACCACCCCGTGCTCCACATTGCCGATCTGATGGGGGCATAGCCGATGTCCAGCACCACACGCCGTGTTGATGTCATCATCGTAGGGGCCAGCCTGGCTGCCGCCGCTGCCGCCAGGCGTCTGCATGACGCAGGCATGGAGACGTTGATCATTGAGAAGCGCGAGCTGCCACGGCACAAGATCTGTAGCGGGATATTGTCACCACGCGGCCACCGTTTTCTGCTCGAAAACTTCGGGCCGATTCCGCCACAGGCGCTCCATAACCCGACCTCATGCCGAGGTGTCACCTTCCATTTCCCTTCGATGGTTTCGATGTCGATGGACTTTTTTGGTGGTACCACACCCCACCTGCATCGGAAATATGCCGACCACTGGGCCATCGAGTCGAGCGGTGCCGAGGTGCATGGCGCAACCTCATTTATCCGTCTGCAGCAGCAGGGCGAAGAGCAGATCGTGACTACTCGTAAAAAAGGGGGCGATGAAGTTCAATACAGGAGCCGTTATGTGATCGGTGCCGACGGCCCCAGCTCACCGGTACTGCGCTCGCTCTACCCCGACTACCCACAGCAGATTCCGTGGTTTTTTGTGGGCCAGAAGTTTCATGAGATCATCGACTGCCCACTGGATGAAGCCTATTTCCATTTCTGGTTTCACCCCGAACTGGGGCACTACACCTGGAGCCACGCACGTGACGGCAGACAGATAGTTGGTGTTGGTTTTAAACGTGGCGACAACTTTCATCAACGCCACCAGCATGTCGCCAATTATCTTCAGGATAAACACGGCGTGCGATTAAAACCAGCCGATGTAGACCATGAGGGGTGCGCTGAAAATTTTGGCCCTTCGCTGATCAATCGCTATGTTTTTGGAAAAGGCAATGTGTTGATTACAGGCCAGGCGGCCGGTTTTCTCAACATGATTGGCGAAGGGATGAGTTGTGCGCTGCACTCCGGTGCTATCGCGGGCGAGGCGATTATTGAAGCGGCGATCCATAACCGTGAACTGCAACCACTCTATCGCGATATGATTGCTACCGAGGTCAGACGCACCACTGATCAGTGGAATCCGCTTAAGATCGCCTTTGGCCGCCCACATGAAGCGGACTTTCCGGCCGCATTAATGGCACTCCCTCTCAAAGATCGGCTCAACGTGTTGCGGGATATGTGGCGATTTGTCTGCCTTTACAAGGAGTTTAAATGGGGAAGGGAGATCATGCGAGAAAGTATCGCCCGCCTCAAATATGGTCACTATCCGGGGCAGCGCTGGCTGTAGAAAATAGAGCGCGTTAAGACAGGCTGTGTTGCTACGCCAGCGCTTTTTTCTGGCTAAGAACAGGCTTATAACCGTTACAGAAATCGATAATTTTATTTGCCGCGATCGGCCGTGAGAAGTAGTACCCCTGATAGTTATCGCAGCCATTTTCAAGCAGAAAATCCATCTCTTCTTTGCTCTCGACCCCTTCGGCTATTAGCGCTAGCCCAAGGTTATGCGACATGCCAATAATCGTCTTTACGATATGGGCATCATTAATGTCAGTGGTGATATCACTCACAAAAGATTTATCTATCTTGAGGCGGTCAAGTGGTAGTTTTTTCAGGTAGGCCATCGATGAATAACCGGTACCGAAATCATCAATCGAAAAAAGGACACCCACCTCTTTTAGCGCCTCAATCTTACTGACCGTTTCGGCAGTCTGGTCAAGCAGGATATTCTCTGTCAACTCCAGTTCAAGCGCGTCACCACTCATCTGCATCTCATTCAACAGCCCTTTTACATACTCAACAAAGCTATCCTGGTGAAACTGCTTCGGACTCACATTGATCGCCAGCGTCTCCAGGCAGAGCCCTTCTGCCTGCCACTGTTTAAGCTGCGCCAGACCACTCCTCAGCACCCACTCACCCATCGGGATGATCAGCGCACTCTCTTCCGCTATCTCAATAAAGTCACCCGGAAAGACCATTCCTCTTTCAGGGTGGTTCCAGCGAATCAGCGCTTCAACACCCGTCACTCCGGTTGTAGCATTGATCTGTGGCTGGTAATGCAGCTCCAGTTCACCATGGTCAAGCGCACGCCGCAGTTCAGTCTGAGTTCGTAGACGCTGCTCCACCTCTTCCTGCATACTCGGCATAAAAAAGCGGATGGTATTACGCCCTGCATCCTTCGCCCGATACATCGCCGTATCGGCGTGTTTTAACACATCATCTGCGCTCTGCTCCTCCTGTGGGAAAAGACTCACCCCAACACTCGGTGTTAAGTGGTGCAGTTGACCAGAAATCTCGTAAGGTTGCAGCAGTACATCCTTTAATTTTTCTGCAATACTTTGCGCACGTTCCGCAGCGACACGTGGGTCATCACCGATATTGACCGCCATCACCACAAACTCATCTCCGCCCAGCCGCGCCACCTCATCTTCCTGACGAATATTTTTTGCAAGACGCTCACCCATCTCTTTCAAGATATCATCACCTGTCTGATGTCCCAGTGTGTCATTAATCGATTTAAAATGGTCGCAGTCAAAAAAGAAGATCGCACCATAACTCTTCTGGCGTCGGGCGGCGGCAAAGGTTTTACGCAGTTGATCGACAAAATAGTTACGATTTGCAAGGCCTGTTAAGCCGTCATGATGCGCGAGATGTAGCAAATTCTCTTCTGCAATTTTTCGCTGCGTGATATCTGTACTCAGCCCAATCAAGCCGCTCACAGCCCCGTCACTATTCGACAGCCTCACTTTGATGATCTCAAGGTCATGCATTTTTCCATCTGCAAATTTCAGACGTTCATATGAACGGTGCGGACCATCCTTTGCCAGTGCAGCCTCATCAGAAGCGATGCAGCTCATCACCGACGCCTCATCGCCAGGATAAATTTCAGCGTAATGACTCACGGAGAGAAAGCGCCCCTCTGGCATCCCTAACGCCTGACAAAAAGCCTTATTCACAAAGAGCAGTTTACCCTGACGATCCTGCAGCCAGATTCCAATGGGGGCGTTGTCAAGAATCAGCCGTAGCGTATGCCTCTTCTCCAGCAGATCTCGCTCTGACAGTTTTCTTGCAGTAATATCCTGGCAGACACCCGCCACATACTGCGCTTTACCCACAGAGTTCCGCACTACTTCTGCCCGCTGCTCAATCCATAACAACTCACCGGTACGTGTAAAAATCCGATGTTCCAGTGATGCAGCAGCATCCCTTGACAACACCCTGGCCATCGCATTCTCTACAGTCTCTCTGTCATCAGGATGCACACAGCTGATATAAAAGCTACGATCAAGATTAAACGAACCGGGCTCATAATCCAGCATCTCAAAAACTTCATCACTCCACTCAATCACATCACGCTCGATATGCCAGACCCATGGCGCAGTTTTAGCGATTCGCTGTGACTGCTGCATCAAGCGGATCTTTTCGTTCTGCGCCGCCCGCTGCAACTCCCCCTCTCTGATACGCTGCTTAAGGCTACGCAGATAGATCAGCAGAATAGCAACAACAGTGAGGCAGATAGCGGTGATCATCACAGCAAACATAACGCTAGCTCACAACTGAAAATGAATGAGTTCGAGGAGCACAACAATGGCCCCTCGCTCCGATTAGTCGAAATATCCAGAACCTTCCTCCTGTTAATTAACCACTCAGAATAAAGGGTAATAATCACTGATATAACGCGGGTTTAGTTCCTATTAATATCGTGACTCAGCAGAAATTCTGTAGTTCAAATATCACAAACTGTGCCCGCCTTCATGGATTGCCCTCTGAACATCAGGCAGTAAATAACAAAGAACTCGCAACAACAGTTCCAACCACCCTGCGATTTTGGTAGGATTCCATCACAATTTCGGCAGATACCCCCCCAATCATATTAAAGTGAGGATTAGATGAAACGCCTGACCATGCTGACTGCAGCCACTGTTATCGCAACCACCGCCGGTTGCTCTGTATCTAACGATTACACCCCGGTTGCCGGCAACACCGGTGAAGAGATCTTCAGCAGCGCCTGCATTGACTGCCACACACCTGACGGCAGCTACATCTTTGAGATCTCACCAGAAAAGGCCAATGTTGAGACCATCGCGACCATCATCA
>DRLG01000038.1 GCA_011053135.1 Chromatiales bacterium | reverse complement strand
GATGCCGAAAAAGATGAGCAGGCGCTGCGCCTTGCCACCGCGGCATTGATGATTGAGATGACACGAGCAGACTTTGAAGTCACCGATGATGAGCGCCGTGCGGTTGATGATGTGCTGAAGACGCTCTTTTCGATTAGTGACGAGGAGGCGAAGTCACTAGCGCGGCTGGCGGAGGTAGAGGTAGACAACGCCGCCTGTCTGTTCAGTTTTACCCGCATGGTTGATCAGTCGTTTACCCAGCCGCAGAAGCAGCGCGTGGTTGAGATGCTGTGGCGAGTTGCCTTCGCAGATCAGAGCAAAGATCACCATGAAGAGTACCTGGTGCGTAAGATCGCCGACCTGATTCATGTTTCGCATGAGGACTTTATCAAAGCGCGCCACCGGGTGGAGCAGGAGCAGCAGCGGTAGCACACTCCACTCTTTCCATGAATCTACTCACTGCTCTCTTGCCACGACTCTTCGCCAGCTCTCTGATGATGCTGGTGGCAACGGGATATGCCGATGAGCGTCTGGTCGCCGATTTTTCAGGTGGATCACTCTATGAGTGGCAGGAAAAATCTTTTGCTGGCCATACCCGCTATCAGTTTGTGCAGGATGGCGAGCGACAGGCGCTGGAGGCGATCGCCGACGGTACCGCCTCCGGTTTTTTTCGAGAGATTGAGATCGATCTGAACAGAACGCCATACCTGAACTGGTCGTGGTGGATTGAAGATACCCTGCAGGGCAATGATGAGCAGCAAAAATCAGGGGATGACTACCCGGTGCGGCTCTATGTGGTGGTCTCCGGAGGGCTCTTTTTCTGGCGCACGCGCGCCATCAATTATGTCTGGTCAAACAGTCAGCCGATCAATAGTGTCTGGCCGAACGCCTATACAGGTCGGGCGGTGATGGTGGCACTCCGTTCGGGGAATGAACAGCGTGGGCGCTGGGTAACGGAGAAGCGCAATGTACGAGCTGATTTTAAGCGGTTTTTTGATGAAGATATCGATCAAATCGACGCGGTCGCCATCATGAGTGACAGCGATAACAGTGGCGGTTATGTACGGGCGCGATATGGGGATATATCGTTTACGGCGCAATAACAGCGCCGTGTCTAGATCTGGTCAAGCATCGCCAGTTCGCGGTTGACCAGTTCGGCATCGCCAAGGTTGAGTTCCATCAGGCGGCGCAGATGAGTGATGCTGCTGAAATCGATATGCTCACAACGGAAGCCGATGCAGTTATCCTGAATATGGGCGACAGAGGCGCTCATGTTGATCGAGACCTCATCCTCTTTGAGGATCACCGCGACTTTATATTCATCGCCAATCTTGCCCGCCCACTCTTCCGGGAGCGCTATTAAGGCGCCCTTCAGTGAGATATCGACGAGGCGACTTTGCCAGTGGTGGTTGTCGCAACTGATGGTGGTGGAGGTGTTAAAATCGACGCGGCTAAAACGACGTTTTTCGGTTGAAGAACTGCTCACAATGGCCTCTCCCTCTCTGTTATCTGATTCCAGCTGATCTATCCCGGTAATTCTATCTCAGTAATTCTATCAGGACGCCCTCATATATAGCTGACAATCGGTCGAGATCTTTAGCGTTAACACACTCGTCAATTTGATGGATGGTCGCGTTAAGGGGGCCCAGCTCGATCACCTGGCTGCCGGTGGGGGCGATAAAGCGGCCATCAGAGGTGCCGCCGCTGGTGGAGAGCGCTGCGTTGATGCCGCACACCGCTTTGATCGCAGCGACAGTGGCGTTGACCAGTGCGCCGGGCTGCGTCAGAAATGGGTTGCCGGAGAGTCTCCAGTCGATGGTGTAGTTGAGCTGGTGACGGTTGAGCAGCGCTTCGACTCTGCTGCGGAGTTGCTGCTCGGTCACTTCGGTCGAGAAACGGAAATTAAAGATCACCTCGAGATCGCCGGGGATCACATTGGTTGCACCGGTGCCGCCGTTGATATTTGAGACCTGAAAGGAGGTGGCGGGAAAGTAGTCGTTGCCGCTGTCCCATTCGATCTCAGAGAGTTCAGCGAGTGCGGGTGCAAAGAGGTGAATCGGGTTTTTTGCCAGATGAGGATAGGCGATGTGACCCTGTACACCGTGAATGGTGAGCTTGCAGCCGAGTGAACCGCGACGCCCGTTCTTGATCACATCGCCCAGTTGGCTGGTGCTGGTCGGTTCACCCACCAGGCACCAGTCGATCTTTTCACCACGCGCCTCCAGATGTTCGATCACTTTCACCGTGCCGTTGATGCTCGGCCCCTCTTCATCGCTGGTGATCAGAAAGGCGATGGAGCCCTGGTGGTCGGCGTGGGTCGTAATAAAGCGCTCGCACGCGGTCACCATCGCGGCCAGGCTCCCCTTCATATCCGCTGCGCCGCGGCCGTAAAGCAGGCCGTCGCGCACCTCGGGTTTGAATGGGTCAGATTGCCACTGATCGAGCGGGCCGGTCGGGACAACATCGGTGTGGCCGGCAAAGGCAAACAGAGGCCTCTCGGTGCCTCGTCTCGCCCAGAAGTTATCGACATCATCAAAGCGCAGCCGCTCGATGGTAAAACCGATCGCTTCCAGACGTGCAATCATCACCTCCTGACACCCCTTATCTTCGGGGGTGACGGAGGGGCGCGAGATCAGATCGCAGGCGAGATCAAAGGTGGCAGACACGTTACAACAGCTCCGCTCTGTAGCGCGCTTCATCAAAACCGACCAGCACAGCGTGACCCGCTTCAAGCCCTGTTTCGATCACGGGACGTTTAATCAACGTCGGCTCAGCGGCCATCAATTTGATCGCCTTACGCTCGTTGATATCGGCTCTGTCATCATCAGAAAGCTTACGCCACGTTAAACCACGACGGTTGAGTAGCTTCTCCCATGTGACTTCATCGGCCCACGATTTTATTCGGGCAGCCGTCAGGCCATCTTTGCGAACATCATGGAAGTGGTACTCGACGCCATTTGCATCAAGCCATCTGCAGGCCTTGCGCACGGTGTCGCAGTTCTTAATGCCGTAGAGCGTGATCATGCTGTCGCCTACGCCTCGCGTAGAAGTTCGTTGATGCCAACCTTGCTGCGGGTTTTCTCATCAACCTGCTTGATGATCACGGCGCAGTAGAGGCTGTGTGAGCCATCTTTTGCTGGCAGGTTGCCCGGTACGACGACTGCGCCTGTCGGAACGCGGCCGAAGGTGATCTCACCTGTCATGCGGTTGTAAATTTTGGTGCTTTGACCGATGTAAACCCCCATCGAGATCACCGCGTTCTCTTCAACGATCACCCCTTCAACGATCTCAGAGCGGGCACCGATGAAACAGTTGTCTTCGATGATGGTCGGGTTGGCCTGGAGCGGCTCTAGTACGCCACCGATGCCGACACCGCCGGAGAGATGGACGTTT
>DRLG01000037.1 GCA_011053135.1 Chromatiales bacterium | reverse complement strand
TTTCCCCTCTTCATTTTGAATAGAGGAGGGTGGGGCTGTTAGCAGGCGAATCAGACTCTCTTTGGCAGATTGTGTGGTGAGTCGCGGCTGGTTGGTATTTTCAAGAGAGGCTGGGAAGAGCTTTGTTTCGGCTGGCTGAAGCGGTAGCGGGATCTTTGCGGCCCCCTCCTGGCGCGGTGGTGTCTGGCGTAGCACCTCCAGCAATTGCAGCAGGTTTGCTTTAAAATCCCGCGAGAGAGGGGCGGGTTGTGTGTGATTGGCCGGTGGGAATGAGTTGGGTAACGTGTTCTGTTTTGTGCCTCTGTCACTGTTCTGAGGCAGAGTGGCGAGCTTCTTTTCCAGCAGCAGGCCGGCATCAGCAATAGCGCGGCGCAGCTCCTTTGGGTCACCAGCCTTTTCAACAGGAATGATATTATCCAGGAGTTTTTTGACGCTGTTGCTGATCTCAGTCGTTAAAGGGGCGGCGAGTTGCGACTTAAGTGATGAGATCAGCGAAAGGTTCGCCAGCAATGGTGTTAACGGTGCCTGCCTGGGCAGCAGCACCTTTAGTGCGTTCTGCTGTATGGCCTGTAGCTTTTCAGTTGCTGCTGACGGTGATGCCTGCAGGCGCAGCACCGGTTTATCGCCACTGCGAATGACAGTGAGTAGCACGCTTTCGCCGCGTTGATGTGATTTTGAGGTGGGCGCCTGGATTAACGCATTATCTACGCGTAGCTTAACACTGCTCTGGGAGCTCTCTACTACCACCGCTTTAAGCTGTTGCCCAACTTGCCAGCTCTGGGCGATCGCCTTCTGTTGCACTGCACTCTGTTGCGTTGTCCCTTGCACTGGATTTGCGGGTGAATTTTTATTGATTTCCATTGGCTTTGCTGAGGCTTAATGAGAGGTTATTGATACCATGGTGTCGCCTGATCGGCAATATTGTTCTCTATAGTGGTTATCGGCAACGCTTTGGAATTGACCACTCGCGCATGCTTCCTTTAGAGTAGGTCATTATGAAACCAACATCATCTGAGCATCAGCAGCAGTGGTATATCCGTCGAGGCGAGGTTGTACGTGGCCCATTTACGAAGGAGAAAATCACCCATTTTCTGCTGCTGGGGCGGATTAAGAAGAACGATGAGTTGAGCCTGGACCAGGCGGCATGGCGGCTAGCAACGGAGTTTCCTCAACTATTACCATCGCAATTTTTCGAGGAGAGTGACGATGCGCTGTTACGCCAGCGATTGATGGCAAAAAAGCAGTGGGAGGCTCAACGTTTAGCCTCTAGCAGTGAGCTGCCGAATCAACAACGCAGACATGAGGCAGACGATGAGCTTGTTGAGCACGCCCTGGTAAGAGCCCTTGAGTCACCTGAAATATCTATCACAGAGAAAACACGTCTGTCACGAGGAAAAAAGACCAGCAAGGTCGTCGCGGGGGTGGTGGCGTTTTCAATATTAAGTGCGATGGTTGTGATGATCTACCTTGTTCAACCAGCGCCAGAGGTCGAAACAATCGACTGCACGGTAACTGCTGCGCCAAAGGTCAACTGGAGTAATTGTCAGATGGAAGCGGCACAGCTTGCCCAGTCGAACCTGGTGGGTGCCACAATGCAAAATATGAACCTGATGCGCGCAGACCTGAGAGGAAGCCAGCTGGTTGGAGTGAATCTCTCTTTTTCTAACCTGAGCGCCACGCTGCTGAATGGTGCCGATCTTCGACAGGCGAGGCTGGTAGGGGTTAGCTTAAAGGGGGCGGATCTTTCAGGCGTTCAGTTTGATGGCGCTGATCTTTCGTATGCAGATCTCGCAGGCGCCAATATTTCAGGTGCCAATTTTAGCGGCGCTAAACTTGATAAAACGATATGGATAGATGGCCGAATCTGTGCCGTCGGCGCTATTGGTGATTGCCGATAACTTTAGCACCGGTAGCGTGTGAAGCTCTTATGGTATAAAACAGGGTGAAGCCGCAGGAGAGGTGAGCGTTTGCTGGTTGCGCATTAAGAGGTGGAATATTTAAAGAGGGGTTTACGCCCCTCTTTAAATATTGTCTGGATGGCGTCAATTAGAACTTGTAAACCATGCCCAGGGAGAAGGCGTCTGGATTGCCACCCTTCACTGTTTTAACCTCGTCGCCATGGCCACCATCCACTGCCTGGAATTTGGCATTGGCATCGTTGTTGGTGGCGCCATAAGCGGCATAGACCGCGGCCTTTTTATCGAGTTTGTGGAAAATGCCAAGGCCAATTTTGCTACTGCCTGTGTCTGTAGTGTTTTCGGCATCATCAACGATAATGTATTGAGCACGCAGATCGCTCTTATCAGCAAACTTCCATTTCCAGTTTGCACCGTAAGCGGCGCGTTTCCATTCATTGACAGTATCGGAGTTAATGTCTTCGTATATGACCCCTAGCTGATGTTTACCAATGCCATACAGCGCCGCAACACGCAGGGCAGAGCCATCCTTTATCTTGCTATGCTGCTTCCAGTTTTCGTAAGCGGCAGAGAGTTTCAGCTGGTTGACTTTCCACCATGCGCCAACACTTGTCATGTTGCTACTGTTGTCATCGACCCCACCAGATTGCCCGGCGTTGTCTTCTGGGTCCACTGCATACATCGCCTGAACCTTCAGGGCCTTATTCTGGAAAAGATACATCACCGAATTCTTTGTGCGTTCGTTGAGCTGGTTGCCGCTACTATAGCCCGCACCGAGAACGGCACGACGTTCACCGACCGAATCACCAAAGAGTCCCCAGTCACTGGCAACCAGTTTGAAGGGCGTATCGTATACACCGACACGAAGAGAGTGGTTACCGTTGGCTAGCCCCAGGTAACTGTTACGGTCAGCAAAGTTTCCCTTAGAGCTATCATCCCAGCGTACTTCCTGTTCAGCCTGCCAGATCACTTCCATCCCATTTTCCAGTGGCAGCTTGCCCTTAAAGCCAAGGCGTGAAGAGTTACTGGAGATGCTCATACCGTCACTGTTGATGGCGGGGTCATCTCGGTCACTCACATCAATAGAGAGATGTAGTTTTCCGTAGAGTTCCAGCTGTTCGCCGGCAACTTCTACAGCGCCAGCAGTAAATGGTGTTGTCAGCACGGTGGCAGCTACCGACAATGCAATCAATTTTTTCTTCATTGAGTGGCTTCCTTCAGAGTAATTTAGTATCGCTTTGTTTAATATCGCCGCGTGGTCACGTGACTGGGGGGAGATTATGTGGCGGCTGTTTTACGTTCAGGTTTCGTTTTTATGAATAAAATATGACATGCTAGATTTTTGTACCATCTCCTTCCCAGGGGTAGTGGTTGTTTTCGATTAAGATTCCAGCTCTTCTGTTTTGATCTGTAGAGGATCACAACTGGATATTCCTGGCGCTGTAGGGCTTACTCATTGCCAACTGGCAGCGCGCGTAGATGTTACCATGATGATGCCGGTGATGATCAAAGGAAATGAGCAGCAGCGGTTAAAATATTGGTCTGCTGTAATATGAATGTAACAAATATCCGTTCTAATTATCGGCGCACTCAGGTAACTCATGCTGACTAACGTTAGCCCAGTTTGCCTGCAAGGTTATCACGAGCTGGATGCAGCACTTGTTCGCCTCGGGAAATTGGATTGATTCTGCTTTAGTTTAAAGTTTAATCGAAGTTAGTGCTTTGCTCAGGCAATTTTCTCCAGGGTGGAATGAGGCAGGAAAGGGTTGCTGAGCCGCGTATAATTGATATACAGAGCCGCTTTTCAGCACAGATCCGAGGCAGTGATGAACAGCACCTGATAGAGTGGATGATCAATGGCAGCAAAGATATTAATAGTTGAAGACGAGCCCGCAATCAGCGAGATGGTTGAGATGGCACTGTCACGCGCAAATTTTGAGGTGGTTAAAGCCACTAATGCTGAAGAGGCGATTCTACTGCTGCGGGATACGCTGCCAGCGCTGGTGCTGCTGGACTGGATGTTACCTGGCACTAGCGGGGTGGAGTTTGCTCGCCGCATCAAAAAGGATGGGGTAACCAGCCACATCCCCATCATCATGTTGACAGCCAAAGGCGAAGAAGCCGATAAGGTTTATGGACTGGATGCCGGCGCAGATGACTATATTACCAAGCCGTTCTCCCCTCGTGAATTAATTGCCAGGATCAGAGCGGTACTGCGTAGAGCGGCACCACTAGCTGAGCAGGAGATTATTGAGGTTGATAACCTGCTCCTTGATACGGCAAGCCATCGAATCTCAGTAAACGGTGAGTTGCTTGAGCTTGGCCCGACAGAGTACCGCCTGCTGCATTTCTTTATGACACACCCAGAGCGGGTTTACAGTCGTGGTCAACTGCTCGACAGCGTCTGGGGGAGTAATGTCTATGTTGAGGAGCGTACGGTCGATGTCCATATTCGTCGGCTACGCAAGGCGCTAACGCCCTATGGGCATGAACGCTATGTGCAGACGGTACGCAGTGCTGGTTACCGCTTCTCAACAAAGGTCTGAATGGCGTTGTTAAACCCCTGGGCATATGAAATCTGGCGTTTTGTTACGATCGCTCTCTTAGCGCTACTGGCAGGGTTGTTGACTGGCAACATGGTATTGCCTGCGCTGATCGCGTCACTGGGCTATATTATCTGGCATTTGCTCAATCTGGTGCGTCTTGAAAAGTGGTTGCGGAGTGGTGGGGTTTCCGTTCCCCCTATCGGCAAAGGGGTCTGGGGAGAGCTCTATTACAATATCTACCGCATGCGTCAGCGAAACCGTAAAAGTAAGCGCCGTTTAGCTGATGTGATTGGCCGCTTTAGAGAATCGACCGCTGCACTGCCTGATGCTGCGGTGGTGTTACGTGCAACAGGTGAAATCGAATGGTTTAATAGTGCCGCGGCACATTATCTTGGGTTGACCTCGCCGAACGATATTGGACAACGGCTGATTAACCTGGTGCGCCATCCTGCGTTTTCTCATCACCTTACCCAGGGCGATTATAGCAGTACCCTGGAGTTACCATCGCCGGTGGATGAAACGGTGATACTGGAGGTCAATATTATCCCCTATGGTGGAAAGAACCAGAACTTATTGATAGCGCGCGACATCACCCGCATAAAGAGGCTGGAGAGTATGCGTAAGGATTTTGTGGCCAATGTTTCGCATGAACTGCGTACGCCATTAACGGTGCTCTCGGGGACGTTAGAGACGATCAGTGATGCTGATGACAGTG
>DRLG01000036.1 GCA_011053135.1 Chromatiales bacterium | reverse complement strand
TTGCTGAGTAATCCATTACTATGTTGTGCAAATTTCCCGAGATTGCGGTTGGTCTGTTTATGCCAGTGTGGAAAGTTGGCCTTTTTTGCCAGGTACTCCACCTGGTTGATAAAAAAGCTGCGCAGGCTGCCACCATCGGCCTCCTGCAGTGCCACCAGGTCAAACTCGCTGATGACATCGGCAATACGATCCAGGTTATCGAAAGAGCGAGTGTGGGGCAGCAGGTGTTTCCAGCACTGCGTCACATAGTGGTGCAGATGGGTGGATGCGATTCCAACCTGAATATTAAAGCTCAGGAGTTTGATGTGGTGGGCATCCATCGCGCGACAAGGTGCTGTTTCAGTGATATTAGTGGTAGGCATTCAGTCTGTTTTTAATCATTAGAGTTATGTGATTAGCCTCTGCAGTTATGGTTGAGGGGCGCTCGGCACAATGTGGCGCCGAAGGCCATTTACAGTATCGGCACATCGTCATTTCAATAGAGTCTTTTAATCCCCATTTATTTTGACCATTAAAAGCGTTAAGAGTTGCTTTCGATTTTAATTAAATGGTCGATGGTCTTCATCATGCCACGGAAACCCTGCTTGCCCATGCCGGTGTCGACGCGGTATTTACCGTTCACAACCACGGTGGGTGTCCCCTGAATACCATATTTACTGGCAAATTTGTTAGCGCGTCGCATCTTGCTGTTAACGCTGAAAGAGTTGAAGACCTTGCGGAAATCATCATTGCTAATGCCGTGTTCCGCAAAAAATGCCATCACGCTTCTTTCTGTATTGAGACGACGTTTCTCATTGTGGATCGCTTCAAATAACGGTATATGGATCTCTTCAAGCTTACCGAGCGCCTGAGCGGTAAAGAAGGCTCTTGCGTGAATGGCCCAGCTTTCGCGCAGAATGACCGGAACGCGGATGAATTCGACATTGTCCGGTTTGCTTTTAAGCCAGCGGTCCAGGTGTGCCTGAAAGCGATGGCAGTGAGGACAGCCATACCAGAACATCTCAACCACTTCGATTTTACCGCTGCTCTTGATCGGTGGCTGTGCCGGCTGTACGAGCTGGTAGTTAACCCCTTCGACCACTTCGCCAGCGGCATGAGTCGCTGGCGTAAAGGCCAAAAATAGAAACGGGATCAGGCTTGCGAGCACTTTTTTCATCGGTGATACCTCAGTCAATAACGGGAGTTTATGTTTGGAATAGTGTGGTTATTATTCTATGAAATGACATCTTAATAGCGAGTAAGACTATTCAAGTTTTGATTCGTTCGCAATATCTGCGGTGATTTTATCGGTCTTTGAGGGTGAATGGGGTATCATGCGTCACACTTTAGTTGAACAACCACACCGCCTGGCACAAGAATGGTCGGCAGCTTATATTTTGCAGGAGAGATGTTAATGACAACAAAACCTTTTGATTTGGCACAATTCCTTAATCAACAGCACCTTTGTGAATCGCTAACAATCAAAGAGATTCAGACATTACTCGACTACACCGAACTGGTCGTATACAACAAAGGTGATGTGATTACCGATATTGGTGAGGTGGGCGATGCGATCTATTTTGTAGTCTCTGGTGAAACGGCGCTGGTTTTTGAAGAGCGCGGTAGCGAAATGGAGATTGGCCGTATGACCGAAGGCGAACTCGTGGGTGAGATGTCCTTTTTTGACCGCCAGCCGCGCCTGCTGCGCATGCGTGTTGCGACCGACGACACCCAGCTGTTGAAGCTGTCGCGCGCCATGTATGATCGTCTACGGGTAGAGCACCCCTATCTGGCGGTGGTTTTCCTTGAACATGCCATTATCAGCCTGGACCATCTGGTGCGGCGTGTGAGCAGCAATGAGATGAGCCTGAGCCGTTACGTCTATGGGCGTGGTGGCAAGCGCTGAGGCTAATATTGCCCTCACAGCGGATTAATGACCATGGTTGATCGAGACCACCCATATCGTCGCGCCACCTTTATGTTGAGCGTCGCCTCACTGTCGCAGTTGCCGGATGACGAAGGTGCTGAGGTGGCGATTGTGGGGCGCTCCAACGCTGGCAAATCGAGTGCGATCAACACCATTACCGGCATCAACTCCCTCGCGCGCACCAGTAAAACACCGGGGCGAACTCAGCAGATCAATTTTTTTGAGATTGCAGATGGGTGTCGCCTGGCAGATCTACCGGGCTACGGTTACGCCAAAGTACCACTCAGTACCAAACAAAAATGGATGAAGTTGATAGAGGACTATTTTCAGACACGGCAATCGCTGAAGGGGCTAATTATCGTGATGGATTGTCGCCGCCCACTACAGGAGCTCGATACTCAACTCTTATCCTGGTGTTGTGCAGCCAACATGCCGGCGCATCTGTTGCTGACCAAGGCTGATAAACTCAGTCGCGGCGCCGCAGGAAATACGCTGCAGGCAGTACGTCGAGATGTCGCCAGGCGGTTTAATCCAGATAATGATCAGGAGATTTCGGTACAGCTTTTTTCATCACTAAAAAAAACGGGCATTGAGGAGGCGCACGTCTCTCTTGATAGCTGGCTGAAGCCTGGGTAGAAAACTGGGGATAAAAAAATCCCCGGTTATTTTAGAGAGAGGGAGGGAATAACCGGGGGTTAAACTCATTACCCAGCTTGGGGTGGCTGAGTAAGAGGGGTCCACTCAGGGAGGCTGAGTGGCGGTGTCCAAAGACACACTTGAAACATAAGACGGCCGTTATCTGGAAAAGTTCAGCTTTTTTTTCACTTTTTTCAAAAAAACTTTAAAAATTTATCGATGCGTCAAAAGTATGCCGTTTTTCCATCAAAAAATAGCCGTATTTAGCGTTTAATGCGCCTCATCCCAGTTTATGCCACTGCCGATATCGACCACTAACGGCACGGCCAGTGTGGCAGCGCTTGTCATGTTGGTTCGGATGCCCTCTTTTGCAGCTGCCAGTTGATCTTCGCCAACCTCAAACACCAGCTCATCGTGCACCTGCATCACCATTGTCACATCGATCGGATCGGACTCGAGCCATGCCGCGGTCTTGAGCATCGCCAGCTTGATGATATCGGCAGCACTCCCCTGCATCGGCGCATTGATCGCGGCGCGTTCGGCGTACTGGCGGCGCTGGGCATTGCGCGAATTGATCTCGGGCAGGTAGAGGCGACGGCCGAAGAGGGTTTCGACATAGCCGTCTGCTTTCGCAGTCTCACGCATGCGGTCCATATAGGCGAGCACGCCTGGGTAGCGCTCAAAATAGAGGTCGATATATTCCTGCGCCTCTTTGCGCCCAACATCGAGCTGTTTGGCGAGACCAAAGGCAGACATGCCGTAGATCAGGCCGAAGTTGATCGCCTTGGCGCGGCGACGCTGTTCGCTCGTTACAG
>DRLG01000035.1 GCA_011053135.1 Chromatiales bacterium | reverse complement strand
TGAAAAAGCTGAGCTGGATAAGGTTAGAAAAGATTTGCATGATGAGCGCCGAATTATGGAGGGCGACATCCTGCTTCGTGTTGAGAAGATCTTAACCGGTAAGGTTTCTGACGGTGGGCCAGAAGGGTTGGCCGCAGGCGCTAAAGTGACCAAAGGTTACCTTGCTGACCTTCCTCAGGAGCAATGGTTCTCTGTTCGATTGCAGAACGAAGAGGCAAACAAGCAGCTGGAAGCGTTACATAGCCAGTTTAAACAGCTAAAGAAAACATTCGAAGCGAAGTTTGAAGAGAAGCGCGCCAAGCTGACAGCGGGTGATGACCTTGCGCCAGGCGTATTGAAGATGGTTAAGGTTTACCTCGCGGTTAAACGCCGCACCCAGCCGGGCGACAAAATGGCGGGTCGTCACGGTAATAAAGGTGTGATCTCGATGATTGTCCCTGCTGAAGATATGCCTTACACCAAAGATGGCACCCCGGTTGATGTGGTGCTGAACCCGCTGGGTGTACCCTCACGTATGAACGTTGGGCAGATTCTTGAGACTCATCTGGGGTGGGCGGCAAAGGGTGTTGGCAAACGCCTCGCAGAAATGCTTGATGAGAAGCGTGAAGTGGCTGAAGTTCGCAACTATATGGACAAGATCTATAACCAGAGCGGTAAAAAAGAAGACCTTGATTCATTGACGGATGATGAAGTACTAAAACTCGCACACAACATGCGTAAAGGTGTGCCGATGGCAACACCGGTGTTTGATGGTGCAGCAGAGTCTGAAATTAAGGCGATGCTGGAGCTGGCGGGCCTGCCACCCTCAGGTCAGACAACACTTTATGATGGTCGTACTGGTGATCCATTCGATCGCCCGGTAACCGTCGGCTACATGTACATGCTTAAGCTTAACCATCTGGTTGATGACAAGATGCATGCGCGTTCAACCGGACCGTACAGCCTGGTTACGCAGCAGCCGCTGGGTGGTAAAGCGCAGTTCGGTGGGCAGCGTTTTGGTGAGATGGAAGTGTGGGCGCTTGAAGCTTACGGTGCTGCGTACACATTGCAGGAGATGCTAACAGTGAAGTCGGACGATGTCGCTGGTCGTACCAAGATGTATAAGAGCATCGTGGATGGCGATCACACAATTGATGCCGGCATGCCTGAATCTTTCAATGTACTGACGAAAGAGATCAGGGCGCTCTGTCTGGATATCGAACTAGATTGATGATGACGCTAGTGTCGAATCAGCATTTTGCAGAACTGAATATGAATAAATTTGAGCAGGAGACAGCGCAGTGAAAGACTTACTTAACTTGTTGAAGCAGCAAGGGCAGGTCGAAGAGTTTGATGCAATTCGCATCGGACTGGCGTCCCCGGAAAAAATACGTTCCTGGTCTTTTGGTGAAGTTAAAAAACCAGAGACGATCAACTACAGAACTTTCAAGCCAGAGCGTGATGGTCTCTTCTGCGCCAAGATTTTTGGCCCGGTAAAGGACTTTGAATGTCTGTGCGGAAAATACAAACGTCTTAAACATCGCGGTGTGATCTGTGAGAAGTGTGGTGTCGAAGTGACCGTGACCAAAGTGCGCCGTGAGCGCATGGGGCACATCGATCTTGCAAGCCCGGTGGCACACATCTGGTTCCTGAAGTCGCTCCCCTCTCGCATGGGGTTACTGCTGGATATGACCCTGCGTGATATCGAACGCGTACTCTACTTTGAAGCGTTTGTCGTGATCGACCCCGGCATGACTGAACTGGAGCGTGGTCAGCTACTCACAGATGAAACATACCTAGATGCGATCGAAGAGTATGGCGATGAATTCGATGCACGCATGGGTGCCGAGGCGGTTTACGAGCTACTGAAATCAATCGATGTGCCTGCTGAAGTGGCGGTGTTACGTGAAGAGATTGCAGAAGCGGGTTCTGAAACCAAAATCAAAAAACTAAGCAAGCGTCTTAAGCTAATGGAAGCGCTAATGGGCTCTGGTAATAAGCCAGAGTGGATGGTGATGACAGTTCTGCCGGTGCTGCCGCCCGAGCTGCGTCCGCTGGTACCGCTGGATGGCGGCCGTTTCGCAACCTCTGATCTGAATGATCTCTATCGCCGCGTGATCAACCGTAATAACCGCCTGAAGCGCCTGCTTGATCTGAGCGCTCCCGACATCATTGTGCGCAATGAAAAACGGATGCTACAGGAGTCTGTTGATGCGCTGCTTGATAACGGTCGTCGCGGTAAAGCGATTACCGGCACCAGCAAGCGCCCACTGAAATCACTTGCCGATATGATTAAAGGTAAGCAGGGCCGTTTTCGTCAGAACCTGCTCGGTAAACGTGTTGATTACTCTGGTCGTTCTGTGATCGTGGTGGGGCCAACATTAAAACTGCATCAGTGCGGTCTACCCAAGAAGATGGCGCTTGAGCTATTCAAGCCATTTATCTTTGGTAAGGTGGAGCGCCGCGGTCTGGCCACCACCATTAAAGCGGCGAAGAAACTGGTTGAACGTGAAGGGCCGGAAATCTGGGATATTCTCGAAGAGGTGATTCGCGAACATCCGGTGATGTTAAACCGTGCGCCGACTCTTCATCGTCTCGGCATTCAGGCATTTGAGCCTGTGCTGATTGAAGGTAAAGCGATTCAGCTTCATCCGCTCGTCTGTACCGCATTCAATGCTGACTTTGATGGTGATCAGATGGCGGTTCACGTGCCCCTGTCGATAGAAGCACAGCTTGAAGCGCGTTCACTCATGATGTCGACCAATAATATTCTGTCGCCAGCCAATGGTGAGCCGATCATCGTACCTTCGCAGGACGTGGTGCTGGGGCTCTACTGTATGACACGCGAAAAGGTTAACGCACGAGGAGAAGGGATGTTGTTTAGCGATATCCTGGAAGTGCACCGCGCCTATGAAAACAAGCTGGTTGAGCTGAGTGCCAAAGTTTCTGTTCGTATTCGTGAAGTGCTGAGTGATGAGAATGGTGAGAAGAAAGAGACCTTCCGTCGTTATGAAACTACTGCGGGCCGCGCACTGCTCTCTGAAATTCTCCCTGATGGAATGGCGTTTGAGCTGGTTAATCAGGATATGAACAAGAAGGCGATCTCAAACCTGATTAACATCTGCTATCGCAATGTTGGTTTAAAAGAGACAGTGATCTTTGCTGATCAGCTGATGTATACCGGCTTTAAGCATGCGATGCTGTCGGGTGTGTCGGTGGGCGTGAATGACATGGTGATTCCAGAATCGAAAGGAGAGATCATCGCCGCAGCAGAAAACGAAGTGAAAGATATCGAGAGCCAGTACGCCTCCGGTCTTGTGACCAATGGTGAGCGCTACAATAAAGTGGTCGATATCTGGTCTCACACAAACGACCAGGTGGCGAAGGCGATGATGGAGAAGCTTGGCACCGAAACGGTGACCAACGCTAAGGGTGAAAAGGTTACACAACCATCGTTTAACTCGATCTATATCATGGCTGACTCTGGCGCTCGTGGTAGTGCGGCGCAGATTCGCCAGCTGGCAGGTATGCGGGGTTTGATGGCGAAGCCTGATGGATCGATCATCGAAACGCCGATTACGGCGAACTTTCGTGAAGGACTGAATGTACTCCAGTACTTTATTTCGACACATGGTGCGCGTAAAGGGCTTGCTGATACCGCATTGAAAACGGCTAACTCCGGTTATCTGACGCGTCGTCTGGTTGATGTTGCGCAGGATATGGTGATCACGGAAGAAGATTGCGGCACTGAAAATGGCCTCTTGATGACCCCGCTGATTGAGGGTGGTGATGTTGTGGAGCCGCTACGAGAGCGTATTCTGGGTCGTATTACCGCAAGCGACGTGGTCTCGGCGGATGGCACTGAAGTTTATGTCAAAGCGGGTACCCTGCTCGATGAAGCGGGCGTTGATCGTCTCGAAGAGTTTGGTGTGGATCAGGTGAGGGTGCGTTCTGCCATCACCTGTGATAATCGCTACGGCATCTGCGCCGCCTGCTATGGGCGAGACCTTGCGCGTGGTCATAAGGTTAACATTGGTGAGGCGACCGGCGTTATCGCGGCACAATCGATTGGTGAGCCAGGTACGCAGTTAACAATGCGCACCTTCCATATTGGTGGCGCGGCATCTCGTGCGGTTGCGATCAACAGTGTTCAAATTAAATCCAGGGGCCATGTGCGCCTGCATAACATTAAACTGATCCAGAATAGTGCCGGCACCAATGTGGCAGTTTCGCGCTCGGGTGAGCTGGTGGTTATGGATGAAACAGGGCGTGAGCGTGAGCGTTATAAGGTGCCATACGGTGCGCTAATTAGCGTGAACGATGGTGATGTGGTTGAGAGTGGTCAAACACTTGCTACCTGGGATCCACACACCCATCCGATCGTGACAGAGGTGGCGGGTCGCCTGAAATTTAGTGATTTCATCGATGGCGTGACCGTGCAAAGTGAAACGGATGATGTTACCGGTCTTTCGAGCATGGTGGTGACCGACCCTAAAGCTCGCGGTGCAAATGCTAAAGATCTGCGCCCAATGGTGAAAATCACTGATGCAGACGGCGGCGATATCTTTTTTGCTGGCACCGATATTCCAGCGGTCTACTTTCTGCCGGCGGGTGCGATTATCAACATGGCGGATAATAGCGATGTGAATGTGGGTGACGTGATTGCGCGTATTCCACAGGAATCATCGAAGACACGCGATATCACCGGTGGTCTGCCGCGCGTTGCGGATCTGTTCGAGGCGCGCAAACCGAAGGATCCAGCAATTCTGGCTGAAATCAGTGGAACGATTGGTTTTGGTAAAGAGACCAAAGGTAAGCAGCGTCTTGTTATTGTCGGTCAGGATGGCGAGCGCTACGAAACGCTAATCCCGAAATGGCGTCACATCACTGTGTTTGAAGGTGAGCACGTTGAGAAGGGTGAAATGGTGGCCGATGGTGCCCCCGCGCCTCATGACATTCTGCGCCTGCTGGGTATTGAGACGCTGGCAAACTATATCGTTAACGAAGTGCAGGATGTCTATCGACTGCAGGGCGTGAAAATTAATGATAAACACATCGAAGTGATTGTCCGCCAGATGTTGCGCAAGGTAGAGGTTGTCGAACCGGGTGACGCCCCATTCATCAAGGGCGAGCAGGTTGAACGCGCGCGCTTGCTGGAGGAAAATGATGCAATTCTGAGTGCTGGAAAGACGCCGGCAACCTATGTGAATCTCCTGTTGGGAATTACCAAGGCGTCACTGGCAACAGAATCATTTGTCTCCGCGGCATCTTTCCAGGAGACAACACGCGTGCTTACTGAGGCGGCTGTCTGTGGTAAGCGTGATGATCTGCGTGGCCTGAAAGAGAATGTGATCGTTGGTCGTCTAATCCCTGCAGGGACCGGAATGGCATACCACAACGAGCGTCGTCGTAAGGAAGAGGAGGCGCAGCAGAAGGTGACGGCCGATAGGGGACCAACAAGTAGTGAAGTGGAAGAGGCGTTGCGCCAGGCGTTGACGGAGTCCTGATCACTGCAAACGGCGTGTTTGGAGATAAAGCGGTTAATATCTCTTATTATGCAGGTAACATCTGAATAAATAGGCGGCGAGCACCCAGTGCTCGCCATTTATTTACTGGGGAGTGAGTGATGCCTGCTGTGGCATCTCGCGCAGCGTAGATGATCCTCCAGTTTTTTTATGTAATTAATCTGTGTTTTATTGCATCCGAGCTTGACAGCGGGGTGTAATATCCATAAAATTTCGCGGCTTCGCAGAGAGATAAATTCAGCTCTGCTAAGAGAATTTTAATGTTAAGTGTTTGGTTTGATTGATGGCCCGCTGGTACTGTGGGGCACGACAGGCTGAATACCTAAAGTATTTTGGCTGGAGACAGGTAAGGCATGGCAACAACGAATCAATTGGTACGCAAACCACGCGGTCGCAAAAAAGCAAAAAGCACCGTGCCAGCGCTGGAAGGGTGCCCGCAAAAACGTGGCGTATGTACTCGCGTCTACACAACAACACCGAAAAAGCCTAATTCAGCACTGAGAAAAGTGGCGCGTGTTCGTTTGACCAATAGTATGGAGGTCTCTACCTACATCGGCGGTGAAGGTCATAACCTTCAGGAGCACTCGGTTGTATTGATTCGTGGCGGCCGTGTGAAAGATCTTCCTGGTGTTCGCTACCACACAGTACGCGGTAGCCTGGACACCTCGGGTGTAGATGGGCGTCGTCAGGGTCGTTCTAAGTATGGTACCAAGCGTCCAAAATCTTAAACCTAATTTATACGAGACTGTAAGCAATGCCTAGAAGAAGAGTTGTCGCCAAAAGAGAGATCCTTCCTGATCCTAAGTTCGGGAATGTGACGCTGGCCAAATTTGTAAATATCCTGATGGAAAGCGGCAAGAAGTCGGTCGCTGAGAAGATTGTCTATGGCGCGCTGGATCAGATTACTGAAAAAGGCCATGCTGAGCCTGTAGAGTCATTCAATAAGGCGCTGGAAAATATTCGCCCATTAGTTGAGGTGAAGTCTCGCCGTGTGGGTGGTGCGACCTACCAGGTGCCGATCGAAGTGAGAGCTAATCGCAGTGTCACACTTGCAATGCGCTGGTTAGTGGATGCAGCACGCGCACGTGGTGAGAAATCCATGGGGTTACGACTTGCTGGCGAAATTATGGATGCTTGTGAGAGTCGTGGCACCGCGGTTAAGAAGCGTGAAGATGTTCACCGTATGGCAGAGGCGAATAAGGCATTTTCACACTACCGCTGGTAGCACCTGAAAACATAAGGGTGCAGCAGTTGTGGCAAGAAAAACCCCAATAGAGCGGTACCGCAATATAGGCATCATGGCCCATATTGATGCGGGGAAGACCACGACAACCGAACGAATTTTATACTATACCGGTATTTCGCATAAGATTGGCGAAGTGCACGATGGCGCTGCCACCATGGACTGGATGGAGCAGGAGCAGGAACGAGGCATTACGATTACCTCAGCGGCAACGACCTGTTTCTGGGCGGGGATGGAAGAGCAGTTTCCTCTTCACCGTATTAATATTATTGATACGCCAGGCCATGTTGATTTTACGATCGAGGTGGAGCGCTCGCTGCGTGTGTTGGATGCTGCATGCGCGGTATTTTGCGCGGTAGGAGGTGTTGAGCCGCAATCAGAAACGGTGTGGCGACAGGCGAACAAATACTCGGTGCCGAGGCTTGCGTTTGTCAACAAGATGGATCGATCCGGCGCAGATTTTTTGCGTGTGGTGGCGCAGTTGAAAGAGCGTTTAGGCGCAAATCCTGTTCCCGTTCAGCTGCCAATAGGTCAGGAAGAGAGCTTTGAGGGGGTTGTAGACCTCATCAAAATGAAAGCGATCTACTGGGACGAAGCGTCGATGGGGATGTCGTTCGAAGAGCGAGAAATCCCGTCAGAGATGCGCTCTGAGTGTGAGCTGTGGCGTGAGAAGCTCGTTGAGGCTGCGGCCGAAGCTAATGAAGAGGTTATGGATAAATACCTTGAGCATGGCGAGCTTTCGATTGACGAGATAAAGCTGGGATTGCGCAAGCGTACAATTGCGAATGAAATTGTGCTGGTGATGTGCGGTTCGGCCTTTAAGAATAAGGGCGTGCAGGCAATGCTTGATGCGGTGATTGAATATTTGCCATCACCCACTGAAGTGCCTGCAATTAAAGGGGTTCTGGACGACGCTGAGGAAACCGTAGCGGCGAGGAATCCACAGGATGATGAGCCATTTGCTGCATTAGTTTTTAAGATAGCGACCGACTCATTTGTTGGAACGCTGGCTTTTTTTAGAGTCTACTCTGGAGTGATTCGCACTGGAGACAGTGTCTACAATCCGGTTAAAGGTAAAAAAGAGCGCATTGGCCGTATCGTACAGATGCATGCCAATAGTCGTGAAGAGATTAAAGAGGTAAGAGCGGGTGATATCGCCGCAGTCATCGGGCTGAAAGATGTCACCACTGGTGATACGTTGTGTGATGTTAACAACGTAATAACCCTTGAACGTATGGAGTTTCCTGAGCCTGTTATATCGGTGGCAGTTGAGCCGAGAACAACCGCAGACCAGGAGAAAATGGGTGTTGCGCTAGGTAAGCTGGCAGCTGAAGACCCCTCTTTTCGTGTCCATACAGATGAGGAGACCGGGCAGATAATTATTTCGGGAATGGGAGAGCTCCACCTTGAAATCATTATCGATAGGTTAAAACGAGAGTTTAGTGTCGAGGCCAATGTTGGCGCGCCACAGGTGGCTTATCGGGAAGCAATCCGAAAGGTTGTTGAGCAGGAAGGCAAGTTTATTCGTCAATCAGGTGGGCGAGGCCAGTATGGCCATGTCTGGTTGCGAATTGAACCGCTTGAGACTGGCGCAGGTTATGAATTTGAGGATGCGATTACTGGCGGCGTAGTTCCAAAGGAATTTATCGCGGCGGTTGATAAAGGTGTTCAGGAGCAGATGCAGAGTGGTGTGCTCGCCGGATATCCGATGGTAGATGTCAAGGTCACGCTGTTTGATGGTTCGTATCACGAAGTCGATTCAAATGAAGTGGCGTTTAAAATTGCCGCTTCGACAGGCTTTAGAGAGGGGGCATTAAATGCAGACCCTGTCTTGCTAGAGCCGGTTATGCAGGTGGAAGTGGTAACACCAGAGGATTATATGGGCGACGTAATGGGAGACCTTAATCGTCGTCATGGTGTGGTGCAGGGGATGGAAGATGCCCCTGCCGGTAAGATTATTAAGGCAGAAGTGCCGTTGGCAGCAATGTTTGGTTACGCTACTGATTTGCGTTCAGCCACGCAGGGTAGAGCAACCTATGCGATGGTGTTTTCCAGATATAGCGAATCCGCTGGTCGTGTTGTAGATGGTGTAGTTAAGCAGGCGTCGTAAGATTTTAGCGTTAACGATTTGATAGAAAGAGGTGTAAAGCAGTGTCCAAGGAAAAGTTTGAACGTAATAAGCCACATGTGAATGTGGGCACAATTGGTCACGTTGATCATGGTAAAACCACGCTGACCGCAGCGTTGACAGTGACACAGGCGAAGAAATTTGGCGGAGACTCTAAGGGTTACGACCAGATTG
>DRLG01000034.1 GCA_011053135.1 Chromatiales bacterium | reverse complement strand
TTGTGCAGCAGGAGCCCTTTATCTTTAATAGCAGTGTGCAGGAGAACATCACGCTGGGTGAAGCGATCGATGAGGCAACCATCATCAACGCCGCAAAACAGGCGGGGTTGCATTCACATATTGAACGCCTGCCACAGGGCTACAACACCATACTGGATGAGCGTGGCGGCAACCTCTCAACCGGCCAGCGCCAACTGCTAGCAATTGCACGCGCACTGGTGCGCCACCCCCGGATTCTGATACTTGATGAGGCGACTGCCAATATCGATAGCCACACCGAAGCGCAGGTTCAGCAGACGCTCATGAAACTGCACGGCAAGCTCACCCTGCTGGTCATCGCACATCGTCTCTCAACAATTGAAAGGGCGGATGAGATCCTGGTTCTACACCAGGGGAAGATCGTTCAGCGCGGCAGACACAACACATTATTAAAAGCGGGTGGCACCTACCAGCGCCTCTATCAGATGCAGGCAATGCCGCTACTAGATGAGTGATTACCCTACAACAGCTGTTGCGGCTACCACAGCAGCGCTAACGCTTTTTATGTTAAAGTCAGGCCACTGTTAATTACCGATACCGGCGAGCCATGAGCAACAACACCCTTTACTGGTACGATTACGAAACGTTTGGCCTCAATCCAATGTTCGATCGCATCTCTCAATTTGGTGGCATACGCACCGACATGGATCTGAACATCATCGGTGAACCGTTAATGCTCTACTGCAAACCGGCCAACGACTTCTTGCCAAATCCAGCATCGTGTCTGGTAACCGGCATCACCCCACAGAAGGCGCTGGCTGAAGGGTTGCCTGAAACGGAATTCATTCGCCGCATCAACGCTGAATTCTCACAACCCAACACCTGCGTTCTTGGTTATAACAATCTACGCTTTGATGATGAGTTCACCCGTTATAGCCTCTACCGTAACCTGCAGGACCCCTATGCACGTGAATGGAAGAATGGCTGTTCACGCTGGGACCTGCTGGATGTGGTGCGCATGACTCGCGCACTGCGCCCGGAGGGGATCGAGTGGCCCACCAATGAAGAAGGTCGACCAAGTGTACGCCTTGAAGATCTCACTGCCGCCAATGGTATTAACCACGAATCAGCACATGATGCGCTTTCGGATGTCTATGCCACTATCGCCGTTGCAAAGCTGATCAAAGAGAAACAGCCGAAGGTGTTTGACTACGCAATTGAGAACCGTAATAAAAACAAGATCCTCAGGATGCTTGATCTGCGCCAGCAAAAACCGGTGCTGCATGTCTCGGGGATGTATCCGGTCGAGCAGGGAAACCTTGCTGTTGTGGTTCCGGTGGCAGCCCACCCAACCAATAAAAATGGAGTGATCGTTTTTGACCTCAGCCAGGACCCATCAATACTCTATAAACTCAGCAAGGAAGATATCCATCAGCGTGTTTTCACACCGACCGCTGAACTGCCAGAAGGGATAGAGCGGCTACCGCTAAAAACGGTACATGCCAATAAGTGTCCGATCATCGCACCACTCGGCACACTGACTGGACACGCAGCAAAGCAATACAAAGTAGACCTTAATCGCTGCCGTGCCAATCTCGATATCATCAAAGCGAATCCTCCGCTGAGCAGGAAACTGCAAACGGTCTTCAGTGGCGCGCAATTTGAGAAACGGACTGATCCGGACCAGATGCTCTATGGCGGCCCTTTTTTCAGCAGTGATGATCGCGCCCGCATGAATAAAATCCAGCAGCTCTGTGCCGATGAGCTCAGAGATTACTCGGCCTGTTTTGATGATAGCCGCCTCGACGAGATGCTGTTTCGCTATCGTGCACGCAACTATCCGGCATCACTCAGCAGTGATGAACGGGCGCGCTGGGAAGCGTTCAGGATTGATCGACTAAACCGTCCGGAAAAAGGCAAGCTAACCTGCGAGCAGTTTTTCGAGGAGCTCCAGCGCCTGCGCGATGAACCCGAGCGGAGCGGCAGTGACTGGGCGATACTTGATGAGGTTGAAGCGTATGGTAAGTCGATCACGACATAGACCTAAATAAGCGGTAGCGCAGGATGAAAAAGATCATCTGCCTGCACGGTTATGCGATGAATCGTGTATGGCTACAGTCATGGCTTGATCAATTACAGCAGCGCCTCGGCAACGATTACCAGCTGCACTACCCCCAGGGGCCGGTCGAATGTCCCGCTGAGGCGGTGCGCGCAATGGGTGTGCGCTTGAGTATGCCGCTGCCTGAGGAGCGTATCGGTGCGGGCAGGAACTGGTGCTGGTATCGGGCCGACGAAGCGAGACCACCCACCTATCACCAGATAGAGCGCTCGCTTGATTACCTGGCGGACTACTTTGCACAACACGGCCCGATTGATGGCGTGATCGGCTGGAGCCAGGGGGCGGTGATGAGTGCAATTTTATCGGCGTTAAGAGAGAATCGCTCAACGCACCGCTTCGATTTTAACTGGGCAATATTATGCGGCGGCTTTCTACCCGGTGATGCTCGCTACCGTCCGATGTTTGATCCGCCACTTAAGCTACCGACACTGCATATCAGTGGCATCAAGGAGTCTGACTTCATGAGAGAGCAGGCGACTAACTTGATCGCTGCATTTAGCAACCCAGCGCGGCTTAACACCCCCTGTGGTCATATCATGCCGGTCAAACATCCTGAGTATATGGATAGCATCGCAGACTGGATCCGGCATCGCCCTTAGTTACCGCTGCTGAAGCAGGTTAACCCACCACGGCCGTTACCGTGCCCGATAGGTTTCAATACGCTTACGCCATCCCGCCAGCCAGCGGGACTCATCTCGCGGTGCATTATTGACACGCCGTGTCAGCACCTCGTCGGCAGCGCGCGCAAACTCATCCATCGTATCATTGCTGTTGAACTGCATCGCCTGCAGCAGCTGCAACAGCCCCCACCCCTGCCCCTGATAGCGCTCTTTAGGCGAGACCCCTTCCCCCTTGAAGTTGACATAATCGATCAATGCATAAAGCCCATTGGGTGAATTTGCCACCCGATAAAACTGCCGCTCAACATCTGCTCGCTGAGCCGCCTTCGGAAGAGTTTCCAGCATCTGGGGCAGCGCCGCTTCCAGGCGCTGGACGATAAACGCTACCTGCTGCGGCATGGTGCTCTTCATCAGTTCACGTAGCTCAACCATGCGCCATGAATTGATATCATCATAAAATGCACTGCGGTTTGGCCACGGCGCATCTCTTGTTTTCCTCAACCATGCAGGTATCGTAACACTCTGCTGAAGGTGGGTGAGCAGTGCTGGGAAGCTTTCGACAAAGGGTTCCTCAACACCTCTGGGATACCAGATAAAATGGCCGATACCGAGTGAAGGGAAGTTCTCCCCACTGTTCCATACCACAAGATTTTCAACTTTACCCGCCCCTTCATTTTTCCAGATGCGTCTGCCGATCTCTCGCGCATCACTTTTTGACAGCGCTATTTCAAAACGATCATCGACCGCCATTGGCGGCGGCAGTGCCAGATCTGCCCACGCAGTAAGTGGTAATAGCCAGAACAAGATTAGCCTGAAATATTTTTTCATCGCGCCATTACATCACGTACACATTGCCACTGTGCTAGTTTCTGTTCGAATGAGAGGGCTGCATGTGCGGGACTGGTCGATGGCAGCCGCTGCATCTCAAACTTAAAACCATATGTTGGCAGTGTCGGCACAACGTGGCGTTTAAATGAACGCTCTGCCTGTGCACCATTAAAGAAGAGGTAGCGAATCGATCGGCTCTCAGCAAAGAAGGTGACAAAATCATTGGCAACAATTGACGACGGTTTGATCGCAGAATCAAGACTCCCCTCTCGTAGACAGTGCTGCATCACATCCCACAACGCAATACGATTGCGCTGTAGCAATGCCAGCCGTTCGCTATAGTCAATCCCCTGCGGCGCATCGAATAGCTGACAGATAATCGGCCAGAAGGCGTTACGCGGGTGAGCGTAATACTGAGTGACATCCAGTGATGCCTGTCCCGGCATAGACCCAAGGATTAGCACCTCAGCATCAGCTGCTACCACCGGCGGAAAACCACTGATCACCAGCACCCCACTCCTATCAATCGATAAACATACATTTTTAGCAGCCTGCCACCCTTTAATTAACCTGGATTTTATTGATAAGAACTGGCCCACGAATTGCATTTACTCATACAACTGAATGAAATAAAAGAGTGTCACAAACATAATACACACCGTTACGATGGAGACCGGCAGATATGGCAGCACCAATTTCCAATAACAATCCAGCACTTACCGATCATAGAAGGGCTGGCAACTCAAATAATGAAAATGCAGGGGGGATAAAAAATAGCGCGGTTGCTGGTGAAGAAACTGCCGTCCAACGGCAAGATGATGCCGTCAATGTCAGCAATGCGGCGCAGGCACTTGGCAGCTCTGCAGCCAGTCAGGGCGAAGGTAATCTCCAGAACAGTAACCAGGCAGCAGAACTCGCGCAGAAGATCGCTTCATTTTTTGCAGAAAATGGGGCTGGTGCGCTTGCAGCACATGGTAACAGTAGCAACTCATTGGCTGACCTTCTGAAAGCCGGCTAACCCCCTACTGCCCCTGGCTCGTAGAGACCACCCCTGACAGGGTTAGCGCTTATCATTGTCTACCAGAAAAAGCCGCAATACCCCTCTTATTAGAAACCCCTGTACGGAAAATAATTTTCGTACAGAGGTTTCTTTTCACTTTATCCCAAAACGTAGTACACCTAAACTAGCGTACCCATAATCGAAATCAAAAATCGCTATCCACCATCACTAAAATAGACGAGCGCGCATGGATTCACAGAAGTTCTATCCCCTGGCCTTCAGTTTCGAATGCTTTCCTGCCAGAACCGAGCAGGGCAGCAGCAGGCTGCTTGATAGCTGTCGTGCGCTGGCGACCGTTAACCCTTGCTTCTTTTCTGTGAGCTACGGCGCTGGTGGCGCTACACGAGAACATTCTCTAAGTGCAGTCAGTCACATTCGCAAAACAACCGCCATTGATGTCGCACCTCACATCGCTGCGATCGGTGCCAGCTATGATGAAATCAATACACTGCTTCAACATTACCAGCAGCAGGAGGTCCGCCATATTGTGGTGTTAAGAGGCGACACCCCCTCCGGGCTACTTGATTGCGGTGACTTTAACTATGCCAGCGACCTGATTCAGTTCATCCGAGATAAATATGGCGATTACTTTTTTATAGAGGTAGCGGCTTACCCTGAGATACACCCTCAAGCGACAAACCCCCAGGCTGACCTGATTAATCTTAAGCTGAAGTTTGATCTGGGTGCCGATGCTGCACTGACTCAATATTTTTATAATCCGGACGCTTTTTTTCGTTTTATCGATGAGTGTGAAAAATTAGGCATCGACCAGCCCGTTGTGCCCGGCATCATGCCGATCACTAATTACCATCAACTGGCACGCTTCTCTGACATCTGTGGTGCTGAAATTCCGCGCTGGATACGGCAACGGCTGGTGGGATACGGTGATGATATAGCATCTATCCGCAGCTTTGGCGAAGAGGTCGTCACCAGGCTATGCGAGCAGCTATTAAAAGGGGGGGCGGCGGGTCTGCACTTCTATACTATGAACCAATCCGCCCCGACCCTCGCAATATGGAATAACCTGGGACTGTCGAGCGACAAGAGTGATCGTGCTCGCCGCTTAATGTGACTCTTCTCAGCTGAAAAGGGAGCGCCTTCTTCATCCGCCCTCGATAGCCGCTTTCAGTTAACAACTCAGAACCACATCGACTCGCCCGGGTGATGGGACTAATATGGGACCACTTTGCCATCAAAAGCGACAAAGGCGCCGGGCTGATACTGCTCTATGTTCTCAATAACGGTCGCTAACCCCTTTACTGAAGTGGCGACATCAATCAAACCAGAGTGATTGGTCATATCGGTACTTACCCAGCCGGGGTGTAGTGTGATCACATTCACACCATCCGCTGCAAGATCAACAGCCATCGAGCGTGAAACGATCACTAGCGCGGCTTTAGCAGCACGGTATGCGTAACAGCCACCACTGCTATTATCTTCCGATGAGCCCATCTTTGAACTTATATTGGCAATGACGCCACGCGCACTAATCACTCGTGAGGCAAGCAGTTGACTTACCTTCAGCGCACCCACACAGTTCACCTCAAAAACCACTTGCATCGTCTCAGCGGTCACCGTCTCAAACGACTGACCATGCGTCTTTTTAGGACCGTAGATACCAGCGTTATTGATCAATAGATCAAGCCGATCTGGAACTGCCATCGCCTGCAGGTATCGCTCGTCTTTATCTGATATCACATCCCACTGCAAGATATGCAACCGAGGGCTGTCGATATCCGCCAGACCACCGTAGTCACTGCGGCAGGTCGCCCATACATCACACCCCTGCGCCAGATAGTGCTGCACAAAGCCAAGCCCTATGCCCCGATTAGCCCCTGTGATTAAGACATTCATTCTATTTTCCTGGCAGTTGTTAGTTCGCTGCTATTATCAGCGTCTGAAGCCACACAATTTACCACACCCGCCCAAAGAAAAACCCCTGCTACGTGAGTAACAGGGGTTCGAATAAAATCCTGGCAGTGTCCTACTTTCGCATGGGGAAACCCCACACTATCATTGGCGCTAAGCAGTTTCACTTCTGAGTTCGGGATGGATTC
>DRLG01000033.1 GCA_011053135.1 Chromatiales bacterium | reverse complement strand
GCATTGAATGAGTGGCAGCGCCTGCTGGTTGAGTTTCAGCAGCAGCAAGATGCCAGCCGGCTGGTACGGGAGCTCTCCATCCTGCTGCGCCGTGTCTGCCTCAGCTACTACCCACGTGCAGCGGTGGCCGGGCTCACTGGCGAGGCGTGGTTACGTTATCTGGATAGAGCACTCCCTCTGCCGCAGACAAACCCCTTTAGCGAAGGTGTTGGGCGTCTGCTGCTTGATGCCCCTTATCAGCAGCAGACAGAGGGTGATGTGCTGGCGCTACATGCGCTGTGTGGTGAGTGGTTAAGGGCGCTGCCAGCGGTGAAGCGGGGGCGCGATGAGTGAACTGCCGCTTCAATTTGAGTGGCCGTGGCTGCTGTGGCTCATGCCGTTACCACTGCTGGTACGCTGGCTGCTACCGGCAGTGGCGAGTGACAACGAGGCGGTGTTGCGAGTTCCTTTTTTAAATGATTTTAAAACTGCTGCGACGACCCGATCAAACACCCTGGCGGGTGCTCGCTGGGCGTTGTGGTTAGCGCTACTGGCGTGGGTGTTACTGGTGATCGCCACCGCACGACCACAGTGGCAGGGTGACGCGGTTGAACTGCCGGTAAGCGGTCGAGACCTGATGCTGGCGGTGGATCTCTCCGGCAGCATGGAGGTGGAGGACTTTGAGTGGCAGGGACGCATGGTCAACCGTCTGGTCGCCACCCAGCTGGTGGCGGGTGAGTTTATCGAACGTCGGGTGGGCGACCGACTGGGGCTGATACTGTTTGGTCAGCAGGCCTATCTTCAGACGCCGCTGACCTTTGATCGCACCACAGTCAGGACACTGCTGGATGAGGCGGTGATAGGGCTGGCGGGACAGGCGACCGCGATTGGTGATGCCATCGGTCTGGCCGTCAAGCGCCTGCGCGAGAATAGCAGCGCCAGCCGGGTACTGATTTTATTAACCGACGGCGCAAACACCGCAGGTGAGATTGAACCGCTGAAGGCGGCAGAGCTGGCAGCGAGTGAGGGGTTAAAGATTTACACTATTGGCATCGGCGCGGATGAGATGATGGTGCGTTCACTGTTTGGCTCGCGCAAGGTTAACCCGTCGGCCGATCTTGATGAGGCGACGTTAACGGCGATTGCCACCACCACTGGGGGGCGCTACTTCCGAGCACGTGACCTGATGCAGTTGGAAGAGATCTATCAGCTACTGGATGAGCTGGAACCCGTCGCGCAGGAGAAACAGTTTTTTCGCCCGCGCCACGCCCTTTACCCCTGGCCACTGGCTGGTGCGATGTTGATCGCCTCGCTGCTGTTGTGGCGGCATGGCCGTATGCGAGGGGCAGTATGAGCCTGAATGAAATAGTGCAGGGATTCCATTTTTTGCGGCCGTGGTGGTGGCTGCTATTACCACTACTGCTATTCATACTCTGGCATTTACGGCGTCTCCGCCTGCAGAGTCGCCGCTGGCAAACGGTGTGTGATGCGGCGCTACTGCCCCATTTGCTGATTAGTGAGCATGGCGTACGTCAGCGACGTGGCCCGTTATTGATGGTTGCCCTGGTCGGTCTGATGACGATCACCGCGCTGGCCGGCCCAGCGTGGAAACAGCTCGAACAGCCGGTCTTTCGTGACCAGGCGGCGCTGGTACTGCTGCTGGATCTATCACGCTCAATGGATGCCACCGATGTGAAGCCGACGCGGCTGACACGTGCCCGGCTGAAGTTGATCGATATTCTTAACCAGCGTAAAGAGGGGCAGTCGGCACTGATTGTCTACGCCGCGGATGCCTTTGTTGTCTCGCCATTAACCGAAGATGCAGCAACGATTGTCGCACAGGTCAGCTCGTTAAAGACAACATTAATGCCGCAGCAGGGGAGTCGTCCCGATCTTGCGATCGACATGGCGCAGCAGCTGTTAATCCAGGCGGGCGCACAGCATGGAGAGCTGTTGCTAATCACAGATGGGCTGGAGAATGTCCCCACCGATAAGCTTGAAAGTGCTGTTGCGGCATTAACAGAGGCTGGCTATCGCCTCTCGATACTGGGTGTCGGCAGCGCTGAGGGGGCGCCCATTGCACTGCCAGACGGTGGCTTTTTAAAAGATAGCAGTGGTGCGATTGTGATCCCGCGGCTGGATGATAAGGCGCTGCGTGATCTTGCTCAACAGGGGGCGGGGCATTACCAGGCGATGCGAGTCGATGATCTCGATATCGCAACCCTGCTCGATGGGGCGTGGCTTGAGCGTGAGGTCTCATTAGAAGAGTCGCAGGGATTCAAGGCGGATCAGTGGTATGAAGAGGGGCCGTGGCTGCTGTTGCTGGTAATGCCGCTGGTGCTGGTGCTCTTTCGTCGCGGTCAACTGTTGGTGGTCTGCCTAATACTATTGCCAGTGATCGCAACAGTACCGCGCGACGCACAGGCGACAGAGGCAGAGCACTCTTCATCGTGGTGGACTGCGCTCTGGCTAACACCGGATCAGCGCGCTTCACAGGCATTTAAAAATAGTGATGCTGCGCAGGCAGCCGCGCTATTTGACAACAGGGAGTGGCAGGCTGCGGCTCACTATCGTAATGGTGATTATCAGCAAGCGATCGACGCGCTGGCGGGCATTGAAAGCGCTGATGCCTATTATAATAAAGGTAATGCTTATGCACAGCTCAAACAGTGGCAGGCTGCGATCGACGCCTATGAACAGGCGCTGAAGCGAGAGCCAGAACATGCAGATGCGAAATATAATCTCGAGCTGGTAAAGCGACAGCTGGAGCAGGAGTCGGGTGAGTCGGGCGACTCGGGTGAGTCAGCGTCTGATGATGAGTCGCAATCCGACGCATCGGATGAAGAAGGCGAGCCGTCACAGTCGGGCGAATCGCAGCAGGGCGAGTCGCAGCAGGGGGATGCTCAGCAGCAGTCGCGCTCTGGCGGTTCGAGTGGCGATCCGTCGGACGCGATGGAG
>DRLG01000032.1 GCA_011053135.1 Chromatiales bacterium | reverse complement strand
TGGCGTCAGCGCTTTGAAAAGACGGTGCCCCAGACGCTGTCCGGCATAGCCCCACTGCAACATCAGTTTACGCATGACCTTGATAGCGGTTGCGCTGGTGATGTTGAGGAATGCCATCGCCACTCTAGGCCCGGGCTTCAGTTTAAACGGCAGGCGATGCTTCAATATGGTTCGCATGCGGATCGACACTTCACCAAAGTCGATATTGACCGGGCAGGCAGGCAGGCAGCGGTGACAGATAGTGCAGTGGTCGGCGACATCTTCCATCTCATCAAAATGGCGTACCGAAATACCGCGGCGCGTCTGCTCTTCATAAAGAAACGCCTCGATCATCAGGCCGGTGGCCAGGATCTTGTTGCGCGGTGAGTAGAGTAGATTGGCGCGCGGCACATGGGTGGAGCAGACCGGCTTGCACTTGCCACAGCGCAAACAGTTGCTGATGTCGTCGTTAAGCGCACCCAGGTCACTCTCTTCAAGAATCAGCGCCTCCTGTTGCAATAGCCGCAAAGAGGGGGTGTAGGCGTTCTCAAGGCCGGAGCCGTGCAGCAGCTTGCCGCGATTAAAAAAGCCATGTGGGTCGATACGCTGTTTGTATTGCGCAAAGGCATCGATGCTCTGCTCATCCATGTACTGCATCTTGGTAAGGCCGATGCCGTGCTCGCCAGAGATAACGCCGCCGAGCGTCCGGGTGATCGCCATGATGCGATCGACGATCTGTTCCGCCTCGCGCATCATCTCGTAGTCGTTGGAGTTAACCGGGATGTTAGTGTGCACATTGCCGTCGCCCGCATGCATATGCAGTGCGACAAAGAGGCGGCTGGAGCGAATTTCACGGTGGATCTCATCGAGACGCTCGCGTACCGGCGAGAGCGCCTCGCCACCAAAAATCTCTTTAAGCGGCTGTTCGATCTCGCGGCGGTAGGAGATGCGCACATCGCGGCGCAGCAGTAACTGAAAGAGGGTGTCATCGGCCTGTACCTTCGCTGCATCAGCCTGCGTGAGCAGCGCGCTGTGTGCGCTGGCAGCGCCATCCATCTGTTCAATCAGCGCCTGCCAGCGTTGATGGACCGCTTTCAAATGGGTGCACGCAGCATCACGCTTATTGAGAATGATGGCATCACCCTCTTCGCTCGCTTCAAATTTATCAGAGAGCGGCATGGTGGCCAGCTCATCATCAAGAAAGGCGATCACGGCGTCGATCATCCGTAGCTTGTTGCTGGTTGACTGTTCGATGTTGATACGTTCGATCTGCTCATTATAAGTTGCGAGGTTTTCGAGCGGGATCACCACATCTTCATTGATCTTGAAGGCGTTGGTGTGCGAGGCGATGGCTGCAGTGCGGCCGCGGTCCTGCCAGAAGCGGCGGCGAGCCTCGGGGGTGACGGCGATAAAGCCTTCGGCCTCACGTTCGTTGGCGATGCGTACCACCGTAGATGCTGCGCGCGCCACCTCATCGTCATGGTGGCCACCGATATCGATTAATAACAGCATCTTCGGCATCTCGGAACGTAGCGCCTTGGTGGAGTAACCCACTGCGCGCAGGTAGCGCTCATCGAGATGTTCCATGCCGGATAGCAGGGTCTCAGTCTGCTGTTCGATGTGATCTTTGATCGCAATGATTGCCGACACCGCCGGGTTTGTGTCCGAACCGAAAAATTCAAGGCAGATCGTGCGGGTAAACTGGGGCTGTTTGTGCAAGATAAAGCGTGCCGAGGTGATAAAGCCATCGCACCCCTCTTTCTGAACGCCGGGCAGGCCGCCGAGGAACTTATCGGTCACATCTTTGCCGAGGCCGCGACGACGGAAGGCGTGGCCGGGAAACAGCAGCGTTTCGGCCGGTCTGGTGGGCGTTTCGCCGTCGGCAGCAAAATAGCTGACGCGGAACTCAACCTCCTCCTGGTCGTGAATCTTGCCGAGGTTGTGGTTGATTCGCTCCACTTCGAGCCACTGTGCATCGGGTGTTACCATGCGCCATGAGACCAGGTTGTCGAGTGTGGTGCCCCATAAAACCGCCTTTTTACCGCCGGCATTCATCGCCACATTACCACCAATGGTGGAGGCGTCCTGCGATGTGGGGTCAACTGCAAAAACATAGCTTTGCGATTCGGCGCGTTCAGCGACACGGCGTGTCACCACGCCGCACTCGGCGCGAACGGTGGCCACCGGTTCGGCTACCCCTTCAAGCGGGTGCTGTTCAACTTGCCCCAGCCTTTCCAGTTTTTCGGTGTTGATTACCGCAGTCTCCGCAATGAGCGGTACCGCCCCGCCGGTGTAGCCGGTGCCGCCGCCGCGTGGGATGATGGTCAGTTCAAGGTCGATGCAGGCCTCAACCAGGGCGCGCACTTCATCTTCCGTATCCGGCATCAGTACCACAAAGGGGAGTTCAACGCGCCAGTCTGTCGCATCGGTCACATGTGATACACGGGCGATGGCGCTGAAGTCGATATTATCTGCACGTGTCACCTTAAGCAGTCGCGCCTCGGCCTTGCTGCGCTGCGCCTTCAGTTTCGGCAGCCACGCCTCAAACTGGCGCACCGCAACGCGTGTTGCCTCCAGCAGGCTAAGGGCGGTGTCGTTGTTGTCGGCGCGCTCAATGGTCTGGTCGAGACGGTGATGGAGCGCTTTGACCAGCGCCTGCCAGCGCTTGCTGCTCCCAATCAGATCGTCCTGGATGTAGGGGTTTCTTGTTACCACCCACATATCTCCCAGCACCTCAAACAGCATGCGTGCCGAGCGCCCGGTGCGACGCGAGCCGCGCAGTTTATTCAGTTGCTGCCAGCAGGGCTCGCCCAGAAAGCGGATAACAATCTCACGATCTGAGAAAGAGGTGTAGTTATAGGGGATCTCGCGAATCCGCGATGTGGGGGTGGTTGGTTGCATTCTCGATTTGATTTATAAAGATTTATTGTCGAAGGCCGATGGTATTTTCAATGGCATCTGGGGGTGTAGTTTAACACGCATTGCTCTCGCTGAGCAGTATCACCATGGATGTTATAAACAATGAACTGGGCTTAAAAACCCCTAAAAATAACAGAATTATGATGCGTGGACGACAATGCCAGAAGCCGAAAACAAGCGCGTGATACCCCTGGAAGAGCTTGATTGCGATAAGCTCGCCGCTCAACTTCATCGCTGCTCACCCCTCTCAACCATGGCTGAAGCGCAAATCCCGGTGCTTATTTCACTGGCGGTGGTGGAAAGATTCCCTTCCGGAACGCAGCTCTATCGCGACGGTGTGCCTGATGATGTGGTGCTTTACTTGCTTAAGGGTGGTTTAGAGATCACTCAGGGTGGCAAGACGGCTACCATTCAGGCCGATTCAGAGCTGGCGCTCAAACCCATTTCCAGTAAACATTTTTCCACGGCAGCCATTATCACTTCAGGTGAGGTAGATCTGGTCAGTATCGAAAAAGAGCTGATAGAGACCCTGACTGCGTGGGGCCAGATCTCAGCCCCTGAGACAGAGGTGGTGATGAGCGAAGAAGGGATCGTCACCATTGACCGCGCCAGCTGGCTGAACTCAATGATCAAGTCTCCCACTTTTAGAAAACTGCCCGCAGCGAATATTGAACAGCTGCTCAATAAACTGGAGCCGATTCGCGTCAATGCCGGTGACCTGATCATCAGGC
>DRLG01000031.1 GCA_011053135.1 Chromatiales bacterium | reverse complement strand
TGCCAGGTGACATCGGTCGCGGGTAACGGGTCCATCTTCTTCTGCACTGCCACCATCGCAGCCATTAGCGATTCTCGATCCATCTCTCGGGTATCCATATCGAGCTTAAAATCATTGGCCGCTATATCACGCAGGCGTTCAAGTCTCATTCGCCCCGCCTCCTCCATGGTCAGCCCGTAGCCATTACTACCCCATAGAAAAGGCAACAGGCGATCAGTGGCCAGGATAAACTCTTTATATTCTGCTTTGCTCGTTTCATAGGTGTCGATCATAAACGCCCCCAGTCGATGTTTATGTTCAGGGTGTTCATTAACAAAGAGTGGCGTTGAAAAACCGTAACGTTCCTGTAGCCCCTCGTCATCGACCTTGTTGCTTCCCATGATGAATTCACCTGCAGGTACTGTCACCATTGGAATCGAAGCCGTTAGCGGTGATTCCCTGCCAAGCTGTAGCTCCGTTTCACTCAGCATATCCTGTGGTGATTTTTTCGTAGTGACCGGCTTATTGGTGATTTCAGAGGCGGTTATCGTTGGAGATTTATTTGGTGTGACAGAAGCGGCAGAATCCAGCCCTGGATTTTTATCACACGACAGTAATCCAAGGCTCACCAATATCAATATCCCGCACTTAGCGCTTCTCATTTTTCATCTACTCCTGACGATATGGTCACATCTTTTGCGCAGCGAAAACCAAAGGTGTCGTTTTTCGTCCGTTTGGCGAAAAAGGCGCGATTAAACAGCGGTGCTGAGATGCCACATTTATAAAATGAGCAGTCAAACCATGAACCGCCCTTAAGTGTTTTATAACGCTCACCATAGCTCTCTGATGCCACTTCGTTACCCGGATAAGGGTAGTACCAGGAGTCCGTCCACTCCCAGACATTACCTGATGTGTCATACAACCCATGCAGACTCACCCCTTTAGCAAAGGCGCCCACTGGCGTGGTATCGCCTGTTTTCTCGGCAGCACGCCAGCGCACCGGGTTGTTGCTCTTTTTCGGGTCAAAAATATCACCCCACGGATAAGTTCGGCCATCACTGCTACGCGCCGCTTTTTCCCACTCTTTATCAGTCGGCAGACGCTTACCCGCCCAGGCACAATAATCAACGGCGTCATCCCATCCAACAAATACAACGGGGTGATCAACTTTCCCCGCGGGATAGGTACGGTTTCTAAAGTGGGCCGGTGAACGTCTGCTATTAGCCTCTATATACGCCTTATATTGAAGATTAGTTACCTCATATTTATCGATTAGAAAAGCGTCAAGATAGAGTTCATGCTGCGGCCCTTCATCGGGCAGGCGGCCATTGGTCCCCATGATAAATTTGCCTGCAGGCACCTCGACCATCTCACTCGGCTTAGCGCCAAAACGGGATTGGGTATAGTAGAGAGGCACGCTCATCCCCGCATCAGCCGTTAATCTCAGCGCTGGATCAACCCCTTCAACTGCTGAAAAAGGGAGCGCAGCAGTAAAATCCCCCGCTTTAATCTGCTCCGCTGTATGGCATTGAATACAGCTATCTTTCGGCTGAGCGAGCACCTTTAGCAGTTCAGAAATCCCTTCCTTATGACAGCTCACGCACTGCTTATCCGAGTGCAGATGATCCTGTGGAGGTTCAGCCGCAACAGCTACTACGCCCGCTAACGACAACAGTAGAGCCAGCGCAGGAATAAGTAATGTGGAAGGGGGAGTCACAGATTCTTCGCCAGTAGTCCACGTTGATAATCGGCGCCATCATTTGGTAGCGGGATCTTCACTCGGTAGCCACTCCCGAGCACCTCATCGACGGCCTCATCTCGTTCATTGCGCATCTCTGTCAAGGTGATGGTGCGGCCGCCACGAGGCAGTATCAACTCCAGTTCATCACCCACTGCAAACTTGTTTTTGACTTCGACCTCAGCGACACCCGTTTCCACATTGTAGTGGGTAATCTCACCGACAAAGCGCTGCTTAAGGCTGTTGGAACGGTTCTGCATGTAGTTCTGATATTCCTGGCTGTGATAACGTTTAAAAAAACCGTCGGTGTAACCACGATTCGCCAGGTTTTCCAGTACCCCCAGGTGACGTTCATTAAAGGGACGCCCTGCGAGCGCATCATCAATTGCATGGCGATAGGTCTGTGCAGTACGTGCCACATAGTAGTGCGACTTGGTACGTCCTTCAATTTTGAGGCTGTCGATCCCCATCTTCACCAGCCGCTCCACATGCTCAACCGCACGAAGATCTTTTGAGTTCATGATGTAAGTGCCGTGTTCATCCTCCTCAATCGGCATCAGCTCACCAGGGCGTTCAGCCTCTTCCAGCAGATAGACCTGCTCCTGTGCCGCAGAGTGTTGTGGCTCAGGCTTATCACAGGCAACAGTATCGCCTGAAATATCTGTTTCGGCATCCTTCAGATCATACTTCCAACGGCATGAATTGGTGCAGGTTCCCTGGTTGGCATCGCGATGGTTAAAGTAACCGGAGAGCAGACAGCGGCCTGAATAGGCGATGCAGAGTGCGCCGTGAACAAAGACCTCAAGCTCCATGTCGGGACATTGTTGACGAATCTCCTCAACCTCATCCAGCGACAGCTCGCGTGACAGAATGATGCGCTTCAATCCGAGCGATTGCCAGAACTTGACCCCCGCATAGTTGACCGTATTAGCCTGCACCGAAAGATGCACTGGCAGATCTGGCCAGCGCTCACGCACCTGCATAATCAGCCCCGGGTCGGCCATGATCAGCGCATCGGGGTTAAGTGCCACCACCGATGTAATATCATCCATAAAGGTTTTAACCTTGCTGTTGTGCGGCAACACATTACAGGCAAGGTAGAAACGTTTTCCTGCCGCATGAACCGTTTCAATACCAGCCGAGAGGCTTTCGTAGTTACTGAAATCATTATTGCGCACGCGCAGGCTGTAACGTGGCATCCCGGCATAAACGGCATCGGCTCCGTAGGCGATCGCATATTCCAGGTTTTTCATCGTGCCGGCAGGCGCAAGTAATTCAGTTGATTTCATTTCAGGAGTACAACACTTAAATTAATACAGTTATGCAAGCAGGTGACATAACACCCAGTAATGCGCCAGAGGCGCCGCTTTACAAGAGGCTTTTGCACATGGCACAAAAGAGAAAAGAGCTAATATTATTCTGATTGAAGCAGAAAGTGCTGTTAACACCCAGAAAGCAGACTGTCGCGCACTATTGACCGGTTTCTTAACGTAAAGCAGGGAAATATTAGCCCTTATTTACCCGTTATTGTATCGCGCAAACCTCTTACAGTAACAGCCCAACCAGCACTAATAGAAGGTGGGCAATATCAAAAGAGCATCAGTCAGCTAATATACTGCTTTCCCGCTTCCTATTCTTCTCGCTCTGCACGCTCTTTTTTCACTATTCTCGCTGCCAGAAAACAGGGCAGTATAACGACTAGCAGGAAAGCCAGGCCAAGCCCCATGCCACTACTGAGAGCGCCACTCGATGAGAGGTTGATAAGCAGTGCAATAATTGCTGCCGCACCGATACAGTAAATTGCTACATTCATAATTTTTTACCACCATTCTATTAAAAAAATATCTCTCATACAGACGACAATCAAATTAGGTTAAGCCAGCCATACACGAGAATGAGAGGTTCCTTCAGTCACTTTTAGCGTTTCTATTAGTGAATTATCTTCACCATCAATGATTGCCAGGGTTCCGGCGGCAGAGTTGGATGAGAAGACCAGTTGGGTACCCTCCTCGTCACCAAGGAATGCGAGCGAACCCGATGATGAGTCCAGCTTAAGCTCTGTTAATAATTTAATCTTTGGCAGTGCATTCAGGTCAAAAATGAGAAGCGCATCGTGCTTCAGATTTGCCGCCTGCTCTGGGCTACCAGAGCTTCCTGTCGTTAGATAGAGTTTGCTACCATCATTATTAAAGTAGTATTTGCTAATGTAGATGTCGGGCAGCTCAATTGCGTCCATTACCATATGCGTTCCCGCATCTAGCACCGTAAGCTTCGCCACAACATGTTCAGGGTCTGACTTACGATCAGCACCACGACCAAAGATATAACGGCCACAGGGTGTCACAAACAGGTTGCTGTGCCCCTTAAATTCGATCCGTTCTTCGATCACGTTAGTGACAGGGTCGATGACCGCAATCGTGCCGTAACCGTTGTTCAGGTTATAGAGTTTGCCTGAAACCTTTGAGTAGACCAGGCCATGCGGAAAGGCGTTACAGGGCGCGCCTGTTCTACCATCTTTTTCCTTATCAGGCTCACATAGATCAATGGTTGCGATCACTTTCAGGTAGTGCTCATCATTATCAGGGTCATTGCCAATTGCCGACACAGTGCCATCTTTCAGGTT
>DRLG01000030.1 GCA_011053135.1 Chromatiales bacterium | reverse complement strand
GGACATCCGCGCTGCCACAGGATGCCGTGTTGTCCTCCACTGCAGATTCAGGATAGTATTCTAAGCAACTCAATCTTAAGCAAAAAAACGCCGCTAACCTATGGGGAAGACCCTCCAGGCTCAGCATTTTAACTATTTTATTAGACAGGCACCCATGACCGTCCAGATCAAAACTGCAGAAGAGATCGAAAAAATGCGCACCGCGGGACGACTCGCGGCAGAAGTGCTCGAAATGATCGCCCCTTTCGTCCAGCCAGGCATCACCACCGACGCACTAAACCAGCGCTGTCACGACTATATCGTCAATGAGCAGCAGGCGATTCCGGCACCACTCAATTACCACGGCTTTCCCAAATCGATCTGCACCTCGGTTAATCATGTGGTGTGTCACGGCATCCCCAACAACAAACCCCTGAAAGATGGCGATATCGTCAATATCGATATCACGGTGATCAAGGATGATTACCACGGTGATACCAGCCAGATGTTTTCAGTCGGCACAGTTTCCGAGAAAGCAAAGCGCATCATTCGCATCAGTCAGGAGTGCCTGCACAAAGGGATCGAACTGGTCAAACCGGGGACACGGCTGGGCGACATCGGCTTCGCCATTCAGCACCACGCTGAAGTCAACAAATGCACCATCGTACGTGAGTACTGCGGCCACGGCATTGGGCGAGGCTTTCACGAACAACCACAGGTGCTGCACTACGGCAAACGCGGCTCAGGAATGCCGCTTGAAGCGGGCATGACCTTCACCATTGAGCCGATGGTCAATCTCGGCAAACGCCATGTCAAACTATTAGATGATGGGTGGACCGTGATCACCAAAGATCGCCGCCTTACTGCCCAGTGGGAGCACACCATCCTTGTCACTGATGATGGCTTTGAGGTGTTGACCCGACGATCTGACGAACACTTTTAACCAGCACCTCTTACCCCTTAATTTATAGAGCGAACCTACTCCGTGTTATCAACACATCTAAATGAAATCAAGCACGCCTTTGCAACCCGGGACGACCTGCTTCAAGAGTGCCGCAGCACCACCAGGAAGGTAATTGAGACGCTGCGCCAGCACCTCGACAGCAACACCCCGATTACCACCCTGATTCATGAACGCGCTAACTTCACTGACCACCTGCTACAGCACGCCTGGCAACATTTTATGCCGGCAGAAGATAGCGGGATTGCGTTGATTGCCGTCGGTGGATACGGGCGCGGCGAGCTCCACCCCTATTCAGATGTCGACGTGCTCATCCTGCTATCACAGGAGAATCATCGCGACTATCAGGAGGCGTTGAGCGCCCTGATTACTTTTCTATGGGACATCGGCCTTGAGATCGGCCAAAGCACTCGCACCATCGATGAATGTGTTGATGAGGCCAGCTGCGACATCACCATCATCACCAACCTGATTGAAGCGCGCCACCTTGCCGGCCCCCCAGCGCTACTCAAAACGCTGCAACAGCGTATTGCGCCAGAGAAGATCTGGTCCAGCGCCGAATTCTTTAAAGCCAAGGAACAGGAGCAGCTCGAACGACATCTGAAATATCACGATGCCGCCTACAACCTGGAACCCAATGTAAAAGAAGGCCCTGGCGGACTGCGTGACCTTCAGATGATCGCCTGGGTGACACGCCGCTACTTTAATTCAGAGTCACTCGAGGCGCTTGTCACCCAGAAGTTCCTGACACAGGAAGAGTACGACGCGCTCATTCGCGCACGTGATTTTTTATGGCGAGTCCGTTTCATACTTCACCTGCACACAAAACGCAGTGAAGACCGCCTGCTGTTTGACCACCAACGCACCATTGCAGAGACGCTGGGCTATCAGGAAAAAAACAACAGCCTTGCGATTGAAGCGTTTATGAAAGATTACTACATCCACATTATGGAGGTTCATCGCCTCAACGAGATGCTGCTACAGCACTTCCGGGAAGAGATACTTAGTGATTACAATAAAACGCCGTGTATCATCAACCAGCGTTTTCAGATCACTGCGAAATACCTTGAGGTGACCCGCGACAGCATCTTTAAAGAACACCCGTCTGCGCTACTTGAACTCTTTCTGATTCTGGCACAGCACCCTGAAATTAAAGGGGTACGTGCCGCCACGATTCGCCTGGTGCGGAGCCACCTCTACCTGGTTGACGACGATTTTCGTAACAACCAGGAGTGCAGGGATTACTTTATTACACTCTTCCGCCAGTCACAGGGCATCACCCACCAGCTGCGACGAATGAATCGTTACGGACTGCTTGCCGCCTATATTCCGGCATTTGGCAAGATCGTCGGGCAGATGCAGTATGATCTGTTTCATGTTTACACCGTCGATGAACATACATTAAATGTCCTGCGTAATGTGCGCCGTTTTGCGGTGGCTGAGTTTCGAGATGAATTCCCAAACTGTAGCGATATTATCCTTAAACTTAACAAGCTGGAGATACTCTACCTTGGTGCGTTATTTCACGACATCGCCAAAGGGCGTGGTGGTGACCATTCACTGCTGGGACGAGAAGATGCCTACGTATTTTGCCAGCACCACGGCTTAAGTGAGCAGGACGCCAGTATGGTTGCCTGGCTGGTAGAGAACCACCTGGTAATGTCAGTGACGGCACAACGTAAAGATATCAGTGACCCCGCTGTGATTGCCGATTTTGCCGCTATCGTCCAGGAGCAGACGCGGCTTGATTACCTTTACCTGCTCACCGTAGCAGACATTCGCGGCACCGACCCCAAACTGTGGAACAACTGGAAAGATTCACTACTATTCAAGCTCTATAGCGCCACCAAACGGGCGTTAAGACGCGGCCTCGATAATCAGGTCGATAAATCTGAACTAGTGGAAAAGCAGAAAGAAGCAGCCCGCTCGCAGCTGGTACACCATGATATGAAACAGGTCGATGCGCTCTGGCAGCAGCTTGATAACGACTATTTTCTACGCCATAGCGTTGATGAAATCATCTGGCATAGTCGTGAAATCATCAACCATCAGGCCACACACCCGCTGATCGCCATCTCTTCAGACAATGAACAGGGCGGCTCCAAAATATTCATCTACACGCGTGATAAAGAGAATCTCTTTGCCAACACGGCCATGGCACTGGACCAGCTCAACCTCGACATTATCGATGCCCGCATTATTACCGCAAACAACGGCTTTGCCCTCAACACCTATATTGTGCTTGAACATGGTGGCAGCACTGTGAGTGACAGCACCCGCATTGAGGATATCATCGACACACTGAAGCGGATCATTACGCAAGATACCCCCCCCACGCTTCCACCCACTCGTCGCCTCAGCCGTAGACAGAAACATTTCCACACTCCGACTCAGCTCAACTTCTCCAGCATACCCAACACTTCACTGACGGTGCTGGAACTGATCACCAGTGACCGACCCGGCCTGCTATCCCGCATTGGCAAGGTGCTGATGGAGTGCCATGTCAAAGTACATAACGCCAAAATTGGCACCTTTGGTGAACATATCGAAGATATTTTTTATATCAGCGATAAAGATGACCGCCCCCTCAGCGATAAAGCGCAACTGGAGAAGCTGCACGCAGCACTGCTTGAGGCATTAGAGTGAGGCCTTTGTATGCGATCAACCAGGCAGCCATTGCTACCTGGTCAGAGGGGTGGAAGTGCCTTCTATCTTCTATGTATTCTATTAAGTGCTCTTATGAAACCAGTGCAACCTGTTAACCCACCGGTTTAATTTCAACTATGCCCTCTACAGCCTCTGATAACAAAACGCCATCGCGTGAACCCACTCCGCCCTTTATCGCACGACTTCACGCAAACATAATCCCGCTACTACTCTTTCTCATAGCACTACTGATTCAGCTCGGCGGCGGAAACGTTGGCGAGTGGCTGCGTTATGACCGGGATGGCATCTTGAATGGCGAAGTGTGGCGGCTTATCAGCGGCCATCTGGTACATCTTGGCTGGCCCCATTTGTGGATGAACGCTATCGGCCTGTTACTGATCTGGCTGCTCTTTGGCCACTTAATTAAAAATAGCAGCTGGTTGCTGATTATTGTCGTCTGCGCAGTCGCAACCAGCATCGGCATGCTGCTGTTTAATCCAGAACTTCAGTGGTATGTTGGTCTGTCGGGCATATTACACGGCATGTTTGTCGCAGGAGCGGTGGTGAGCATACAGGCGGGGTATCGCGCTGAGCTACTCTTATTAATACTGCTCACAGGAAAACTCGCCTGGGAACAGGTCGCTGGCCCCTTACCAGGAAGTACCGAATTTGCAGGCGGCAACGTCATTGTGGATGCCCACCTTTACGGAGCAGTTGGCGGATTAATCACCTCATTAGCACTGCTTGTGATGACCCCAAATCAGAAAAACTGACTAGAGAGGGATCAGAACCTCTATTATCCCCATGTAAGATTTCACCTACTCCCGACTAAAGTCCCCACTCTCCATGTCGATACTATAAATGTAGCCCACATGTTAATTCTGGTATGTTGTTGAGAGAGAGATGCATGAAAATATTCATCGCCCCTGTGATCTATTTAATGGATCGCCTGGGTCTAAAAACAAAACTCTATCTAATTGTATCTATTTCCCTTTTTCCCGTTTTAGTATTAAGTTATGTGGCTCTTGAGTTCCTTGGAAAAGAGATCGCACACCTTTCTCAGGAGCGTAGCGGGCTAGCGATTGAGCGCTCTCTACAGCAGCTTCTGGTCGCGGTCGGGCAGTCCCGGGGCAGTTCAAACAGCTATCTGAACAGCGGTAAAAGGGGTGACCTGCCTGATGTGATGGAGAAACAGCAGCAGGTTGAAAAACTGATCACTGCACTTGAATCGATGGAAGAGAGCAGTGCGGTTGATCTTCAGCTAAGCGAGAAAGTTAGCGCCATTCGGGAGGCCTGGGCGGTCGCTCAGGCAGCATTTCGCGGCAATAAAATTGAAGCAAGCTTCACCGCCCATAACCAGGTGATTGAGCTGATCATCGCTTATATGAAGCATGTTGGTCGTGTTACCCACCTGCTACAGGATTCAGGCGGCGATAACGCCCATATGGCCGATGTCTTTATCCGTAACATCCCGACGCTCATCAACGATATCGGTGTAATCAGGGGAAGCACCGCAGGCCTGCTGGCCAATCCAGATCAACTGGCGAAGAAACGTGTGAAGCTGATGATTCTTATTGACCGAGTGGAGTATCAACTGGTATCAATCGCCAATGAGATAGCATACCTGCACCACCAGCCAGCATTGAAGACGACCTTCGCCCAGGGTAGCGATAATGTGAACGCCTTTTTACAGACCACACGCGAGCAGATCGCATTGGTCGATAGCGGTATATCATCAAAAATGGCGGTACAGGACTATTTCGCCCAGGGAACACAGGCCATTCAAGATACGCTTCAGCTCTCAAATGAGATGATTCCCATCGTAATGAACTCCATTGAGAAACGCATCACACAGGAGCGGCTAGAGCGTAATATCTATATGGCAATCATTGCTGCGACCATCGTGCTACTCGCCTATCTGCTGCTTGGTTTCTATTTAAGTTTTACCCGGAAATTACGCCGCCTGGTGCGTTATGCAAAAAATATGGCTGATGGTGATTTAACACAAAGCAGTGTCACTGATCTCTCCTCTCAAGATGAGATGGGACAGATATTCAACGCTATGGATACCATCTCTCAGGGGGTAAGCCAGACCATTGCCGCAGTGCTTCGCACTAGCAGTCTATTCAATGATGTTTCGACACGTCTCACTGAGTCGAGCCAGATAACAGAGAACTCCGTGAGCAGCCAGGTAGAAGATAGCGCCGCAACCAGTCACTCCATTACCGAGCTTTCATCCATGGTTCAGGACATCTCCAGCAATATTTCAGAGGCAGCTAACTCTGCCAAACAGGCCGAAGCGTCGGCCAATAGCGGCAGACAGGTTGTCACTGAAGTTGTTGAATCGATCGACCTACTGTCTGGCGAGATCGGCAAGGTCTCCGATGTTATCAACAAGGTCAATAGTGACAGCCAGGAGATCAGCACTATCCTGAACATGATCGGAGAGATTGCAGAGCAGACGAATTTGCTGGCATTAAATGCAGCCATTGAAGCCGCACGTGCGGGTGAACATGGGCGCGGTTTTGCTGTCGTTGCAGATGAAGTGCGTAATCTGGCCAACAAAACTCATCTAGCCACGCAGGATATACAGCGCATGATTGATGCGTTGAAATCAGGGAGTAACCGTGCGGTAGAGGTGATAGCCGCTAGCGAAGCCCAGCTTACCAATAGCGTTAGGCAGGCAAAAATAGCCGGGGATATGTTAAATGAGATCACTGAAACAGTCACCTCAATCAGTGAGATGAATAACCGCATCGCCATCTCTGCAGAACAGCAGAGCAACATGGCAAAGAACCTCGACAATAACGTCATTAACATGACCAGCGCATCTCGCCAGGCATCTGCCGTTGCCCTCGGCACTGTGGAAGATGCCTGCATCATTAAGGCGCTGGCATCAGAGTCACAGTCGTTGATAAAACGCTTTGCAATTAGCGATGAACAGTTAATGGCGGCAAGCAGACAGGCAGATAATGTCTTATTTAAATGGGATGACAGCTTTAGCGTAGGCATTCCGGAAATTGACCGGCAACATAGAATACTTGTCGATATGATTAATGACCTGAGTAAACAGGCCGCCGATGAACGTAGCCTCTATTTAATGAAACGGATATTGCAGGGGCTGGTTGACTACACCGTCTCCCATTTTTCCTATGAAGAGGGAATGCTAGCGCGGCAGGGGTATGAGAAGCTTGATGCTCATAAGGAGAAGCATAAAAGGCTCATTGCGCAGGTGGTCGATTTTCAGTCACGCCTTGATAATAATGAAGAGCACATCATGGTCGATCTGCTCGATTTTCTCAATGAGTGGCTTGCCAAACATATTAAAGGGGCTGATAAGAGATATGGTGCAGCGCTGGCTGCAAAAAAAGCCCGCGCTGAAGCTGAAAAAGTTCAGCAGTCTGACGCAGGGGATATCGACCTGTTTTAATGCGGAAGAGGCACTAACGGCCAGTCAGCCATGCAGTCCTCCAGACCACTGCTGCTGTAGCGCTTCACACTGCTTAATCAATTCGCTGTTACCATGCTTTCGCGCCCCCTTCAGCATGATCGCTGTTTTCTTCAGCAACATCGCCTGAGCCGCACTGCTATCGCACTCATTCAGCTCAACCAGCTCAAGCAGGTTAACCAGCGCCTGGATACGAAAGCGGTCCATTCCCCAGTGTTTTCCTGAAAGCTGATCGTCATGACCACCATACTTCTTAATCAAGGTCTGCTTGCAGTAAAGTACCGGAAAACGTGATGTGATGCGCAACCACATATCGTAATCTTCACAGGCGGGCAGCGACTCATCAAATAGTCCCACTTCATCAAAGAGCGAGCGATGAATCATTGCGGCTGAGGGTGAAATGGCACAGAGCGGCAGGCAGTCCTGAAAAATCCACCCCCCCTTCTTGGCATGTTTCTTCATCGGGTTGACACGCACCCCGTTACGAATCCAGATCTCATCACTGTGTATCAAGCGATGTTCAGATCGCCCTGTTATTAGCGCCACCTGCTCTTCCAGTTTCTTTGGCAACCACTCATCATCAGAATCGAGCAACGCAATCCAGTCACAATGTGTCGACTCAATGCCTCGATTACGTGCAGCACTCACTCCCCTGTTAGGCTGCTCGATTAGCTTAATTTGTGGATAATGTTCACGAATCCAACTGGCAGTGCCGTCGCTGGAACCGTCGTCGACAACAATGATCTCACTGGCAGGAGAGGTTTGTGCCAGCACCGACTCGATCGCACGAGCAAGCGTTGTTATACGGTTATAGGTTGGAATGACAACAGCAATGGATAACATAAAATGTAAATAACCTCTGGAGCGAGGCTCTGATTATCTCACCCATTCAGACAGGAGCACAGCACAGAATATTTTACAAAAAAGGGTGATGCCACCGGATGCATCACCCTTTTTTAAACGTCAAAGAGAGCCAGAGATTACACGGTTTTCTTTGAGCCCTTTCTCCTGGCCGAAGCCTTTTTGGCTGCGGCCTTTTTAGCTTTTTCTTTTGCTTTCGCTGCTGCCTTCACTTTACGGTCGTACTGTTTTTCCCACTTAACAGCAAAAGCAGCAATGGCGGTCTGTTTAGCCTGCTCTTTTGCAATACCGGCTTTAACTTCACTCGCAGCTTCATTGGTCACTGCAAGCGCTGCCCTGGAAACCACCACCTTTTCACTTAAGGTGACTCTGGCTTTATCATAACCAGCAGCTGCGCGAGCCAGCGATTTTTTTGCGGCCGCAGTCTTTTTCGCTTTGGCGTTTGCCTTAGCTTGTGCAAGCTTATCCTTCGCCGCAGCAACTTTTTCAGCGGCTACTGCCGATGCATTTGCTGCACGCTCTGATTTCCTGATCGCTTTTGCAAGTGCAGAAATAGAACGAGCATGCGCTTTATTCACAGGCGTTACAGCTAACAGCTCCTCATTGCTAAGGGTTGTTTTCTTTTTAGCTGCACGTTTTTTAGTCGCTGTTTTTTTTGTAGATGATTTTTTAATAGCGCTCTTTCTGGTTGTAGCTTTTTTATTATCGACCATGTTATTCCCTAAATGATTAAAAAGTTCGGCCTCTGATTAAATCAGAAAATAAAACTTCGCTCATAACTTAATCAGAGGCGCG
>DRLG01000029.1 GCA_011053135.1 Chromatiales bacterium | reverse complement strand
TCTCGCTATTTGCAGAGGGGGCAAGCGGTTCGATAACTTTTCCAGTGCGGGCGTGCTTGCCGGCTTTTGTGAGATCTCTGCCGTGACATGTCTGACAACTACGCTGCTTGCCACTCTTTTTATCTAGAAACTGCTTTCGCCACATTTTCTCTCCAGCGCTAGCGCTAAATGGACCTGCACCTTGCTCCAGATAGGAGGACTGAAGGGTCTCTACACCCCCGGCATTCACTTCTCCGTTTATTAAAAAACTCGACACAGAAACGATCACTATTAAAATGTTCTTGCTCACTTCAACCTCCATTCAACTAACAACGCTGCTTCATTCACTGGGGATTCTCATAGCAGCATCCTGAAAAGTCCCTTGTTCGGCATCGTAATGACACGCCCCACAATTAGCCTTACTCTGAACCGCTTCTTGCTGCCAGGTAATATCAGAGATGGCGCTATGCTTATCTTTCCAGTAGCTAACAGCTGTAATCTGTAATGGCCGCTCATCGCGCCCAATAGCGCGATTAATCTTCCACGCGGCTTCTGTCTTTTTCTGTTCTGCTGAATTATTCAGCGCATACTGCAGCAATTCATTTAACGTCTCATCATCGAGCATTAGCTCTTCCTGAAAATGGTTATCCTGCTGTTCAAAAAGATATTGCCATGAACGTGCCGGCAGTAAACTTGGGTGAAAAGCGAGATGGCAGGCACCGCACTCTTCATTCCATAGCTCATTCATCGCTAATGCTGGCCCTTTAAAGGGCTGGTAAGGGTGTTCATCTGTCGCAGCAAGATAGGTATTCAGTGACAGACCACCCCATGCGATCACTGAAATTAATATCACACTCGCCACCAGCTGATGCGCGGGTATTTGTGCAGAAGAACCAGCCACCCACTTGGTACCACGAAACATCGCACCCACAAGATTTTCACGATGCAGAACACTTTCTACAATAACGCCACAGATGTGTATGACGATCAGCACCACCATTGCCCACGCAACAGTTTCATGCAGCATGCTAAATGGGGCACTCTGATCAAAGCTGATATAGCCGGCCAGTATCCCCTGCTGCTCTTCGCCACCCAGCACTATGACCCCCGAAATGGCTAATAACAGACCGAGCGTGAGTAATACAAAGATCGCCCAGGCGCCAGCAGGATTGTGTCCAACATAATGCTTAACACCATTACCAGGCAGCGAACGAAGGTATGAAAACAGCTCTTTTGGCGTGTAACTAAACTCACTAAAGCGAGCATAATGGCTTCCGACAACACCCCATACCAGACGAAACATTAGCAGCGCAAAAAATGTGTATCCTGAAATAATATGAATATCGAGATGACGGCTGTCATCATGCGTTGCCCACGCCAGCACAAAAGCCAGCACTAACAGCCAGTGAAACAGTCGCGTTGGCAGATCCCACACCCTTACTTTTTTTCGCGCTATCATCGCCTCTCCACAGAACCGTTTTCTTATCCTGACTGCTACATTAAACAGGCAAGCTGAAATGGAACTGAAAAGCGACTGATCAATTAAGCGGTAGTGATGATCTTACCAATTGTGAATACTCCACCGGCTAAAGCCGGATTGATCGGCCGTACGGCCGATTGTCCCCTCTCCCAAGACTGGGAGAGGGTTAGGGTGAGGGTTCAAATTTCAACCTCGGAACATGCCCACCCCTCACCCCGTCCCTCTCCCCTAAAGGGGAGAGGGTGTAAAAGCAACGATACCGCCTAAAGGCGTGGGATTTACAGATCCCCTACCAAAGACATTAAATTCTGGTGACAGAGAACAGGGCCGCTAATCGACATCAGCGACTGATAGCTACAGGTTTCAACCACCGGGCAGTTCCCAGATGAATCAGGACATGAGATGGTTCGTTCAGGAACGACCCAGACTGCTGGCTGACTGATGCTCCATGTAGCGCCCAATAAAATCTCTTGCGAGACGATCTACATCGATAAACTCAACACCGTGGTGATAGGCGGCGGACTCACCTTCGCGCCGTGTTGAGACATGGCGTACCACACAGGGGAGGGTGACCACCTTTTCACGATCAGGCGACAGGGTAGGCATATCAATACAGAAGCGCTCACCCTGTGCCCCCAGTTTCACTGGTGCGACCAGGCTGGCACCACCGAAGCTGATATTTTTCATTTCAACAGAAAGCTGACTGCCACCATCGTCCATCGCCAGGTGGATCACCGACTCCTTGATCGGCATACGAACCGCCCGCCGCGTCATCGTCGCCTCAATACCACCCGGATACTCAAGGTGAACATGCAGATAGGGCTCTGTTGCGATATGCGTGACCTGACTGCGGAACGCATATTGACTCACGCCACCCAGATAGCGAATCGTCACCTCATCCCCAGGTGAAAGCGCAAGTCGATTATCACGCTCTAACGGCGCAGAGATGATCACCCCATCACCAACGCTGTACCCCAGTAACTCAACAAGATAGCGCATACCGTTGTTATTCTTCTCTAACTGCAGCCCCACACCCACCATTAGATTCAAATCACGATTTGTCATTCCATGCACCTCTCGCGTTACCCCAGAAACACTATATATAGTTATACCAATGACGTTAGGAAACTACATATTGTTGTTCTAGCTTTCGGCAAGAATTGCTAAACCTTAAATGCTATTTAAAAATATTTGCACCTGAGCCCATCTGCACCTCCCTATCGATAAAATGCAAACAGCGAGGGTGGCCGCAAAGCCACCCCCGCTGCACGTTAACACCACACCCGACAGAAAAGCGCCTAGTTTCCGACAGCTGTGGATTTGCTCACATTGACGATGTCGATGACATCGCTTGACGTGACCCGCACCGGGGCGGTGATCAGGCTGCCCGCTAATACGCCGGGCAGCACAGAGGCATTGATGGTGATGGTGTGGCTTTCGCCAGCGGCCAGGGTTAATAGCGCCCACGTAGCCTCCAGGCCGTTGCCACATGTGACGCTGTTACAGACCGCATTCGGTTCGGCATCAGAACCCCTGCTAAAACTCAGCTCCGAAGGCACACGCAGCAGCACGTTCACGTCGTTGACGGGCACGGCAGAGGTATTACTGACGGTGATGTCGTAAAGCAGACGTCCACCCGCCGCCACCGGATCTGGGGTGGCGCTGATGGCGATGGAGAGCGGGAAGAGTTCATCCACCACCGTGACCGCGTGCTCGGCGCTGGTGTCGAGGGCGACACCGCCATCGTGACGCAGCTCGGCACGGGTGGCGAGAATTTCACCGGCAATAGCGCTGGTATCGACGGTGATATCCACCGTCCGGCGCAGGCTGTTGCCGACGGCGAGGCTGGCCACGGACCAGACGATTTCACCCGTGGTGCCATCCTGACTGCCGCCGTCGCTGATGTCGTCCACGGTGATACCGGTGGGCAGCGCGGCGCGTAGCTCAAGGTTATCCAACGCCATGTTGTCGATATTGCCGACATCAAAAGTGAGGGTCAGACTCTCGCCCGGCATCACCGGATCCTTTGAGGCACTGATGGCCAGTTGTGACATGGGGTCGTTGTTTACCGCCACGGTCTTGCTCACATTGACGATGTCGATGACATCGCTTGACGTGACCCGCACCGGGGCGGTGATCAGGCTGCCCGCTAATACGCCGGGCAGCACAGAGGCATTGATGGTGATGGTGTGGCTTTCGCCAGCGGCCAGGGTGAATAGCGCCCACGTAGCCTCCAGGCCGTTGCCACATGTGACGCTGTTACAGACCGCATTCGGTTCGGCATCAGAACCCCTGCTAAAACTCAGCTCCGGCGGTACCGCAAACACCACCGACACATCGTCCATTGGCTGAGCCGAAACATTGCTCACGGTAATCGTATACGGGACTCTTCCACCGGCAACGGCTGGCCCGTTGACAGAGACATCAACCAACAGGGGAGACACGACTTCCAGTGATGACAGTGTGGTTTGCACCTCACTGATTCCGTCACTGACTGTCAATCGGGCAGTGTAATTACCGCTTGCAGCATAGGTATGGTCTTGCGATGCGA
>DRLG01000028.1 GCA_011053135.1 Chromatiales bacterium | reverse complement strand
TTAAAGAGTTGGTCGCGGTGTTGCTTAAAATATATTAACGCATGGTGTACCGCTTTTACCACTGCGCGCGGAGTGACAGTGGCTCCGGTGAACTGGTCAAAAATACCACCATCTTTTTTCACCCGCCAGCCCAGCTCATCGGGGTGTTGTAATGATAGCCCATTAAAGCCCATGATCCAGTTTGAGCGCTCGATCTCAATGCCGTCACCCAGTCCGGGTGTCTCGCGGTGGTTGAGCACACGTACGCCGCTGATGGAGCCATCAAAGCGAATCGCGACCAGCAGCTTTATTGCACCATTATAGCCGTCGGGAGCAGTGGCGGTGATGACGGCGGCGACCGGAACGCCCTTAAGTCGAGCGAGATAAATAGTGCTCGGTTTTTTATTGCCAAGCAGCGCCTTTGAGGTGACCGTGACGGTATCGGTGGCGATGTCGTTATCGTGGCTGTCGGGCGGCACAAGGGCGTGAAGAGTGCGCAGGAGCGCCTGATAATCATTATCGATAATGCGCGCTTCGGTGCCCTCATAGGTGAGCGCAACCATTGAGGTGCCAGCGATCGCGAAGATACCGAGCAGCAGCGAGGTGGTGAGCATATGTTTAAGGGCCATGAGGGCTATCCCTTCTTATGCCCGAAGACGCTGGATTTGAAGTAGTGGTCGATCAACGGCGTGCACATGTTGAGTAACAGCACAGCAAAGGCAACGGCATCTGGATAGCCGCCCCAGGTGCGGATCACATAGGTAAAGATGCCGATGCCGCAGCCGTAGATAATCTTGCCGCGATTCGAGGCGGCGGCGGTCACCGGGTCGGTGGCGATAAAAAATGCCCCCAGCATCGCCGCACCGCTAAAGAGATGGAACATCGGGGTGGCGTAATGGGTTGGGTCGATAAAATAAAAGAGTGCCGAGACCGCAAAAAGTGAACCGAGCATTGCCACCGGAATATGCCAGCTGATGACCTTTTGATAGATCAACCACAGGCCACCCAGGAGAAAGCCGCCACCTACCCACTCCCACCCCTTGCCACCGATGGTGCCGAAGATCGGGATGACGCTAAGGATGCGACTGGCTGCCTCATCCACCCCGAGCTGTTCACGAATCTCATCCACGGTGTTACCGAGCGCCAGGTGGGTCTTGAGAGAGTCGAGCGGTGTCGCCTCCGTGAGGGCGTCAAAGGTGATGCCATCCGGCAGGGTATGAAAGAGGATAAACATCACTGTCTCAAGAAAATCGAGGCTGTTATCGGTGAGCGCTGTCGGTGGTATCCAGCTGGTCATTTCGCGCGGGAATGAGATCAGCAGCATCACGTAGCCGACCATTGCCGGATTAAACGGGTTAAAGCCGAGACCACCGTATAGCTGCTTGGCGATGATGATGGCAAAGGCAACACCGATGACAGTGATCCACCAGGGCGACAGGGGGGGGAGCGTTAGTGCGATCAAGATAGCGGTAAGCGCGGCGCTGCCATCACTCAAAGAGGGCAGTATGGGGCGCTGGCGCAGTTTCAGGATTAAGGCCTCGCAGCTGAGCGCCGTGATCAGTGCGATAGAGATGTTCACCACAACTCCCCAGCCAAAGAACCAGACATAGGCGGTGATACCCGGGATCAGCGCGAGGATCACCAGCATCATCACGCGGGTGATGGAGGTGGGGGCGAGCTGATGAGGGGATGTGGGTGTATTAAATGGCATCGATTCGTTTGTCTGTTAGCACAGTCTCATGACGGTGTTATTGTACCTGTTGATCGTCATCGTGAGTGGAGGTCGGGTTATCTTTTTTAGTGATAGCGCTCTTCTGTGTTTTATCCGGGGATTGAGCGGGTTTTGGTGATGCACTCTTTTTCGCCTGTACTCGAGCGAGCGCAGCCTGAATCTCCGCCTTGCGAGCAGCGGCGGCGCTCTCTCGCTGGTTTATCGCCTCATCGCGCATCTTGTCGGCTATCTTTGCGCCATCAACAGGTGGCGCCTTGGGCGCAGTAGCTCTGGGCCGGGAGGCCTTCTTTTTGGCCCGCCTGGCTTCGCGCTCCTGCTTTTCACGCTCGATACGCATCTGGTGAAACTCATGGCGTTGACGCGCCTGCGCTGCCTTTTTCTGTTCCTGTTCCTGTGTCCAGATCGCCCCTTTGGCGAAGCGGTAGAACTGCACCAGTGGAATGTTACTGGGGCAAACATAAGAGCAGCAGCCGCATTCGATGCAGTCGAACAGGTCGTACTCCTGCACTTTGTCGAGCTCTTTGGCGCGCGAGTACCAGTAGAGCTGCTGAGGGAGTAGTTTGACCGGGCAGACATCGGCACAGGCGCCGCAGCGGATGCAGGGCATGACTGGCCGCTCAACCCCCAGCTCTTCGCGGGTGGCGGCGATGATGCAGTTGGTGGTCTTGATCACAGGCAGGTTGGTGTCGTGCAGTGCAAAGCCCATCATCGGCCCCCCCATGATGAGGCGTTCGATCTGATCTGCTTCAACATCGCACTGTGCCAGTAGCTCATCCATCGGTGTGCCAAACAGCACCTCGAGGTTGCGCGGCCGTTTAACCCCTTTGCCGGTAATGGTAACCATGCGAGAGATCAATGGCTGGCCGAGGCGAATCGCGCGGTAGATTGCGGCGGCAGTCGAGACGTTGTGGCACACCACGCCGACATCCAGCGCAAGGCCATTGCTCGGCACCTCTTTGCCGGTGATCACCTTGACTAACTGCTTCTCGCTCCCCTGAGGGTAGCGGGTGGGTACCAGTGCGACGTTGACCCCTTCAACCCCGCTGGCTGCCTTGCAGATACTTTCATAGGCCTCAGGCTTGTTATCTTCGATAGCGATCACACACCTCTCCGCTTGCAGTGCGTGGCGCATGATGCGAATACCCTCAATAATTGACTGCGGATCTTCACGCATCAGCATATCGTCACAGGTGATGTAGGGCTCGCACTCCACGCCGTTGATGATCAATGTTTTGATCTTCTTTTGCGAACCTGGGTTTAATTTAATAAACGCTGGGAAGCCCGCACCGCCAAGCCCTACCACGCCCGCCTCTCGGATGATGTTGCGCAGGTGGCTGGGGTTGGTTTCTGTGTAATCCTGTTCGGCTGCATAGCTGGTCCATTCGTCGCGCCCATCGGTTTCGATCACAATCGAGAGGGCGCTGAGGCCTGATGGGTGTGGAATGGGATAATCACCAATATCCACAATCTTGCCAGAGGTCGGTGCATGTACGGGAGCACTAACATAGCCGTTGGCGCTGGCGATCTTTTGCCCTTTTAATACGGTCTCGCCAACCTCAACAATGGGTTCCGCTGCTGCCCCAATATGTTGATGCAGGGGGAGTGTGAGCATCGCTGGCATGCGCGCCTGTGCCGACGGCTCCTGCGTTGATTGCCGCTTGTTCTGCTCTGGGTGGATGCCGCCGTGGAAATCCCACAGTCTGATCGGTGCGCTGGTCATGCCGTGGCCTCCTGTCGGTTGTCAGTGGGTTGTTCAACCGTTGCAGGCTCTGGGTAGGGCCATTTCCACGTCAATATATCTTCTTTAATTTCGACCATCTCAATACAGTCGACCGGGCACGGCGGCAGGCACAGTTCGCAACCAGTACATTCTGATTCGATGATGGTGTGCATCTGTTTGGCGGCACCAAGGATCGCATCGACCGGACACGCCTGTATGCATAGCGTGCAGCCAATGCAGATCTGTTCGTCGATAACGGCGACAGTTTTTGCAGCTTCGACACCGTTTTCCGGGTTGAGCGGCAGCGGTTCGCGGTCGAGCAGGTCGGCCAGTGCGTGAATGGTCGCCTCACCTCCCGGTGGGCACTGATTAATCTCCGCCTCTTCATTGGCGATCGCTTCGGCATAAGGGCGACAGCCGGGAAAACCGCACTGACCACACTGGGTCTGTGGCAGTTGTGCATCGATTTGATCGACCAGCGGGTCACCCTCAACCTTGAAACGGATTGCGGCAAAACCGAGGAGCAGTCCAAAGGTGAGCGCCAGTGCGCTGAGTGCCAGGATTGCGTTTAACATATCAGCTTAAGCCTCAGCCTTTTATCAGCCCGGAAAAACCGAGGAAGGCGAGTGACATCAACCCGGCGGTAATCAACCCGATGGCCGGCCCCTGAAAGGGGGAGGGGACATCGGCTACTGCAAGCCGCTCACGCATTGCCGCAAAGAGGATAAGCACGATTGAAAAACCAACCGAAGCGCCAAAGCCGTAGACGGCCGATTGCAGGAAGTTAAGCTCCTGTTGAATGTTAAGTAGTGCGACGCCAAGTACCGCGCAGTTGGTGGTGATGAGTGGTAGAAAGATGCCGAGCACCTTATGCAGTAGCGGGCTGCTTTTCTGGATGACCATCTCAGTGAACTGCACTACCACCGCGATCACCAGGATAAAGGTGATGGTGCGCAGGTATTCAATGCCGAGCGGTGCCAGCAGATAGGTGTTGGCAAGATAGCTGCAGATTGATGCGAGCGTCAGCACAAAGGTGGTGGCGAGCGCCATGCCGATTGCGGTCTCCAGCTTGCGCGATACGCCCATGAAAGGGCACAGGCCGAGAAACTTGGTTAACACAAAGTTGTTAACCAGTACGGTGCTGAGCAGGATGAGGGCGAATTCGGTCATGAAATCTCTATCGATACGGTCTGGCTATTGGAGGATCATTTAACCTTCATGCCGGGCTGCGCCCCTTCATGCGGCTCCAGTATCCATAGCGTTTTTCCGCCGGGGCCGGCGGCCAGCACCATCCCTTCCGAGAGACCAAAGCGCATTTTACGTGGTGCAAGGTTGGCGACCATCACCGTTAATTTCCCTTCCAGCTGCTCAGGTGAATAGGCCGACTTGATGCCGGCAAAGACATTGCGCGTCTTCTCTTCGCCGATGTCGAGGGTGAGTTGCAGTAGTTTGTCCGCCCCTTCGACGTGGTCGGCCTTCACGATCTTTGCGATGCGAAGATCAATTTTTGCGAAGTCATCAAACTGGATGGTGTTATCGCTATCGCTAGTCATGGTCTCTTTTTTAACCTTTGCTGTTTTTTTCTGCTGCGCTTCACCGTGTCGGGCTGGTGAGGGTTTGCTCTGCTGCAGGGTCGCCGCACTCGCTTCCAGCATCGCATCGATCTGTTTCTGCTCAATCCGTTTCATCAGATGCTTGTAGCTGTTAATAGTGTGATCCGTTAACAGCTCGCTCACATTGCACCACTGTAGCGGTCTGATATTCAGGAACGCCTCAACCTCGGCGGCAAGCCTTGGGAGTACCGGTTTAAGGTAGATCGTCAGCACTCTGAAGGCGTTAATGATCGCGGTACAGACCTGGTGCAGCGGCTGCTCCTGCCCCGCCTCTTTCGCCATGATCCATGGCGCTTTATCGCTGACATATTCGTTAGCCTGATCCGCCAGTGCCATGATCTCACGCATCGCTTCGCTAAACTGGCGCGCCTCAAAACGTGCTGCGATCTGCTCCGCCTGCGCCTGAATTCCGGCTACCAGTTTTGCACCATCGGCATCCAGTGTGGTTGCCAGCTGGCCATCGAAACGTTTGCTGATAAAGCCAGCTGAGCGTGATGCAATGTTGATATATTTACCGACCAGGTTGCTGTTAACACGTGCGGTGAAATCTTCGAGGTTCAGGTCGATATCTTCAATGCGCTCGCTCAGCTTTGCTGCAAAGTAGTAGCGCAGATACTCAGGGTTCAGGTGGTCAAGATAGGTGCGCGCCATAATAAAGGTGCCGCGCGATTTCGACATCTTCTGTCCATCCACAGTCAGAAAGCCGTGCACACAGATCTTTGTTGGAGTGCGATAGCCGGCGTATTTCAGTGTTGCAGGCCAGAACAGGGCGTGAAAATAGAGAATGTCCTTGCCGATGAAGTGGTAGAGCTCTGCATCGCTATCGGGCTGCCAGTAGCTATCGAAGTCCAGCCCCTCTTTCTCACACAGATTTTTAAAACTTGCCATGTAACCGACCGGCGCATCGAGCCACACATAGAGAAACTTGCCTGGTGCATCGGGGATCTCAAAACCGAAATAGGGGGCGTCACGTGAGATGTCCCAGTCGCGCAGCCCCGCTGCAAACCACTCATTCATTTTATTGGCCGCCTCAAGCTGCAGTGGCGCAGCCTTGCCCGCCGGATCCAGCCACTCTTTCAGAAAGGCTTCGCATTCACCGAGCTTAAAGAAGTGGTGTTCTGACTCTCTGGTCACCGGTGTCGCACCCGACAGCGCAGAGTAGGGTTTGATTAGATCTGTCGGTGCGTAGGTGGCACCGCACACCTCGCATGAGTCGCCGTACTGCTCTTCCGCCTTACATTTTGGGCAGCCGCCCTTGATGAACCGGTCCGACAGAAACATCTCTTTTTCGGGGTCATAAAGCTGTTCGATGGTGCGTCTGGTGATCAACCCGGCCCTGTCGAGGCGGCGGTAGATATCCTGCGACAGCTCACGGTTCTCATCGGAGTGGGTCGAGTGGTAGTTATCGAACTCAATCAGAAAATCACTGAAATCGCTAAAATGTTCGCCGTGGACACGTTCAATCAGCGCCTCCGGGGTGATCCCTTCCTGTTCGGCACGCAACATAATCGGGGTGCCGTGGGTGTCGTCGGCACAGACGTAGTGGCAGCGATGCCCACGCATCTTCTGGAATCGAACCCAGATGTCGGTTTGAATGTATTCAACCAGGTGACCGATGTGGATCGATCCGTTGGCGTAAGGCAGCGCACTGGTAACCAGTATCTTGCGTGAATGCTTTGTTGTTAAATCTGACGGCATATCGCCCCGAAATCCTGAATGCTGGTAACCTGTTCTTGTTAC
>DRLG01000027.1 GCA_011053135.1 Chromatiales bacterium | reverse complement strand
GAGCAGTGTGTCGGCATCAAAACCGGCCTGCATATCCCCGCGGGGCAGCGTTTTCAGGTGGATCTGCGTCTTGTCCAGCCACGCCTGGTAGTCGTGCGAACTGGCAAGCGCCTCTTTTAACTCTGCATCATCGATGATGCGCCCCTGCTCCAGGTCGATCATAAACATCTTACCCGGCTGCAGCCGCCATTTTTTGATGATCTTTTCGTTGGCGAACTCCAGTACGCCCATCTCTGAGGCCATCATCACAGTGTCATCTTCGGTGATCACATAACGCGCAGGACGCAGGCCGTTGCGATCCAGTGTGGCGCCAATCTGTTTACCGTCAGTGAAGGCAACGGCGGCGGGGCCATCCCACGGCTCCATCAGGGCAGCGTGGTATTCATAAAAGGCGCGACGCTTTTCATCCATCAGCGGGTTACCGGCCCACGCTTCGGGAATCAGCATCATCATCGCATGCGCCATGGAGTAGCCACCGGCAACCAGAAGCTCCAGCGCATTATCGAAACAGGCAGAATCTGACTGCCCTTCGGCGATCAGTGGCCACAGTTTTTCAAGATCATCGCCCAGCAGGTTTGATGCCATCGCATGGCGACGCGCGGCCATCCAGTTGATATTACCGCGTACGGTGTTGATCTCTCCGTTATGTGCAATCATCCGAAATGGATGCGCCAGATCCCACGACGGAAAGGTGTTGGTCGAAAAACGTTGATGCACCAGTGCCAGTGCGGAGGTGACACGCTCATCGTTCAGGTCACTGAAATAAGCATCGACCTGGTTGGAGAGCAGCATCCCTTTGTAGTTAATAGTACGCGCAGAAAAAGAGGGGATATAAAACTGGCCGCTCTCTTCCATCCCCGAGGTGGCAACCGCATTTTCAACCAGCTTACGGATCACAAACAACTTGCGTTCAAAGGCGTCTGTATCGGCGCAGTTATCACCACACCCAATAAATATCTGGCGAACAACTGGCTCGACCGCCTTCACGCTCTCACCCAGGCCGCTGTTATCGGTCGGCACATCACGCCACCCTAAAACGGCCTGCCCCTCTTCTTCAACGGTGCTTTCAATCAGCAGCTCACACGCCTGGCGGTCTGTCTGACTTTGCGGCAGAAAGAGCATCCCCACACCGTAGGCCCCTGCTGCGGGCAGTGTAATGCCATCGGTGGCGCACACTGCGCGAAAGAATTGATCTGGTATCTGCAGCAGCAGCCCTGCACCATCACCGGCCAGCGGGTCTGCGCCCACCGCTCCGCGATGTTCAAGGTTCTCAAGTATCGTGAGCCCCTGGCGGACGATAGTATGGCTTTTGATGCCTTTAATATTGGCAACAAAACCGACGCCGCAGGCATCATGCTCGTGGGCAGGATCGTATAAACCTTGCTTAGAAGGTCGTGTTTGACGGGACAATAGTTTGTTCCTCTCAAAAATATTTCCGAAATGTACGACGCACATCTCTCTCAAAATGCACGGACACCCTTAAAGCAGCAGATGCCGAAGAGTTTCAACGCCCTCTTCAGGCACCCCAAAGCGCCCTGAAGAGAGGGCGGGGGATTCTCTGTCTATCCTGTCTGGTTGTTGTTTGCGCAAACGAGGCCAAATACGACCGTGCACAGAGGTGTGGACAAGCCACACAGAGCAGGACGCCGAAGTATACCCGCCTGAGCGCTGCCATTCAATATCAGCATATTATCTGAAAAGCCTGCGAAAACCACATAACCCATTGAAAGTAAAAAGGACTTTATCTTATGCCGGGCTTGTCTCCCTGCTTATTGATGACTATTGTTGCTGATATTGCCTCATCGCCCGCTGCAGAGAGCCGTATGAGCGCACCCAGGGCTGCCGAACTCCCGCCTCCTGTTCAAGGGTATCAGCCAGTTGAAGCGCGGCACGCCGATCGGCCACATCGCCATAGAGCGCCACAAACCAGAGCGCTCCCTGATTGATTAACCGCACCTGTTTTACTGAACCGGCCAAAGGGTGGGCCTCTATAAATGCAGCCATCCTGGCCGGCTTTTTAAATGCGGCCAGCTGCAGTGCAAAATGGTCCGCCGGGCGCGCCATCACCCAGCGCTCATCATCTGTCATTACGGGTGAAGCGGTCGCTGTCACCTCTGGCAAAATGGTAATGCTTTCTGTTTCGCCAACGGCCGACTGCGCTCGCCATAACTCTTTTTTAATCGATGCAAAGCTGCGCACCCACGGCACCACCCCCGCAGGTAACTGACGACTCGCCTCAAGCGCTGCCCTACGGGAGTCATAGAGACCGATCACCGCCACATACCAGCGCTGCCCCTGTTTATTCGTACTAAACCGTTCAACCTCGTTATCCAGACCAAAGCGGGTGATGAAGGCCTCCCGCTTCTCTGGCTCCGCCTGCGCTACGATCTGTAGCGTATAGGCTTGCGAAGGCTGCGCCATCACCCAGCTCTCTTCTGCTACTTCAGGTGGTGCCAGAGGTGTAGCATCGGGTGACGCTTCTATTGCTGGCACCTCTATCTGCGGCGCGTCGGCAACAGCCTGTGCTGCATCCTCAGTCGCCAGAGGAGCAACTGGCAACGTTGTGGCGGGCGGCGCAATCGCGGTGCTCTCCGCGGCGGGCGGCTCAATCAGATCGACAGAGGCTGGCACTGATACTGGCTCAGCAGTCGCTTTATTGGCAGGCGCTGCGCTGCCGTCATCTGAAACAGCCGTTGCTGTAATAACCTCATCCTCGGGTGGCGCGGCTACCTGCTCAACCGCCTCCTCGACCACTATCTCCTCGACAGGTGCTGGCAGCTCGGTATCGACAACTGGTGGCGGGATGTCTTCATTTTCCACCACGGCAGCAGGCGGCGCATCAACAGGCGGATTAAACAGCGCGTTGATCTCATCCTGGAATACCAGCACGCTTGCCAGCACCCCCGCCACCAGAAATGGCCAGATAAATGAGAGTGAGAGCCTCTTTTTTTTCCTTTTTACTGGCGCAACAGCTGGTTTATCTGAAACATTGACGACCGGAGCGGGGATGGCGGCATGACGTTTATTCTGCAACACCGCCTGCGCCAGCTCATTAATCTTGAGCGGCAACCCTTTTGATGCGCGAAAGATCGCCCGGTTAACCGCTGCAGTAAAAGGGCTTTTCCCCTGAAGGCCGGCAGCCTGCAT
>DRLG01000026.1 GCA_011053135.1 Chromatiales bacterium | reverse complement strand
TCGTGGGCAATAAACTCTTCTGATTCTGAGTGTTGATGAGAGAAATAACGGCTTACCATATCGATCAAGGCATTGGCATCGAAAGGTTTCAGCAGGTAATCTGAAGCCCCCTCTCTCATCGCTTCAACTGCATTCTGTACGCTCCCATGGGCGGTCATCAATAACACTGGAAGCTCTGGGTTGCTGGACTTAATCTTTTTGAGTAGAGCATTTCCGCCCATGGGCTTCATCTGGACATCACTGATTACCAGGCCGATGTTCTGTGATGACATCACATCGAGTGCGGCACGCCCATCTGCAGCCGTAGCGACATCGTAACCGGCAAGATCCAGGGTGTCGCATAGCGCTTCACGTAATGAGCTATCATCTTCAACGACTAGTACAGTGGAATAACGCATAAAAACTCCTTCCTATAAAACCATAATGGTGATGAAAGGCTAACTAATGCCAGCATCACATAATTTACTTATCAATAATCTCTTTTAGTAATGGCAGCCGAACAACAAATGTTGTGCCACTCTGATTGCTTGTAGATGATGATTCAATCCAGATAGCGCCATCGTGACCATTCACAATGGCCTGAACCACAGCTAGCCCCAGGCCTGTACCCTGCGCTTTAGTAGTAAAAAAAGGCTCAAAGATTCGCTGCTGTATGCTCTCGGGAATACCATGGCCGTTATCGGTAATATAGATATCAACTGTTTTGTCAGTTAAATTGCGGCTCTCAACTTTTACCTTACCGCCAGCATGTCTGTTATCGCCCGACTCATCATGGTCACAGGCCTGAATAGCATTTGAGACAAGGTTCTGTAAAACGGCTGATAGCGCTTCGTAATGGCCTGAAATCTGAACATCCGCACTATTAACAATCTCAAGCTCGCACGTGCCACCTTCGAGCAGCGGTAACATCATCTGCTGCAGCTCGTCCATTAACATCGGGAGCCTCACCTGGTCTGCACTAAAATTCCCGCCGCGAGCAAACACCAGCATCTCATCGACAAGGCGCTCGAGGTGTTTGAGGCGAGAGAAAATCTGTTCTGCGTAGCGGGCGCGTCTCCCCTGATCCAGGTCGTTGCGCTTTAGATGTGAGGCATAAAGCAGACCGGATGCTAGCGGGGTGCGTATCTGGTGAGCAATTGAGGCGACCATCTCACCCATTGCGGAAAGCCGTTGGTGCCGGTTCAACATTGCCTGCATTGCACGCGCTTCGGTGACATCGGTTAATAGAATGATTTGACCAGGAACATCTCCAACTGGGCGCGTTGCAATGTTAACGATGCGGCCATCTTTCAGTGGAACATCATCTCCTGATACTGTGGGTTCAAAGGCGCGTGCAACAACATCACGCCACAGCAGGCTTAATAGCGGCTCACCAATCAACTCAATAGCCGCACGATTACACTGCTGCACATAGCCGTCGCCATCAAGCACAATGATGGCCGCGGGCAGGGCATCAAGCAGCCCTTCAAAACGGCGGATGGTCTGTTCGTTATCGCTCTCACGAAAGAAACGGCGGCTACGCTCGATCGCTAGTTCGCCCGTTAACTGGCCAACACGATCTTCCAAAATGCGGTAGCTATCTGCTAGTTGATCCGAGGCCTGGTTAAAACGGCTAAATGCATCCTTTAGCTCTCGGCTGTTGCTTACATTCTGCTGAACCATACAAGTACTGCCCTCTTAAGATACTGCGAAGAATTAGATCCTTCGCATTACAAAGAGCAATAACTGTGCCGGTTTTTCTAACTAGATATTTTTCAATGGGTTATGGATAGTGACATAAAATGGGAGTCAATTTTATGTCGCGTCATCTGAGCGTTGAAGGCCATATTTTCGCAGTTTTTCAACCAGGGTGGTTCTGCGTAGACGTAGCCGGTTTGCGGCGTGGGCTACCACACCATCTGCGTCATCCAGCGCCTGTTTAATCAGATTGCATTCAAGATTACTCAGGTGCTCTTTTAAGTCGATGCCATCCTGCGGCAAGCGTGGTGTATCGAGTAGATCAATTGACCCCACATCTGGAGCAGCATCATAGATAGCATTTTTCTGAATGGCGGCTGTCAGGGCGCTTGTGTCAGCACCGTTATCAACCTGGAATTTCTGGGGCAGGTCATGCACATCGACCACACCATATGGGTGCATAATGACCAGGCGCTCAATCATGTTAGCCAGTTCTCGTACATTACCTGGCCAGTGGTACTGGCAGAGCGCCACCACAGCTGCCTGAGTCAGGCGAACGGAACCGCGTTTTTCATGCTCCAGTCGCTTCACTAGCTCATTCACCAGTAGCGGTATATCTTCCATACGCTCTCGAAGTGGCGGCATATCAATAGGAAAGACATTCAGGCGATAAAAAAGATCTTCACGGAACTTACCATTGACAATCGCCTCTTCAAGATTACGATGAGTGGCCGCGACGATACGCACATTAGACTCGATGGTCTTATTGCTTCCCACGCGCTCAAAGGTGCGTTCCTGTAGAACACGCAGCAGCTTCACCTGCATCTGCACACTCATATCCCCAATCTCATCAAGGAAGAGTGTCCCACCTTCTGCCAGTTCAAAGCGCCCCTGGCGTGCACTGATCGCCCCGGTAAAAGCACCTTTTTCATGTCCGAACAGTTCGCTTTCTAATAATTCAGAGGGGATAGCGCCACAGTTAATGGGCACAAAAGGCTTGCCACGACGCCCAGAGTGGTAATGAACATTCCTTGCCACCACCTCTTTGCCGGTACCAGACTCGCCCAGGATTAACACCGTGGCATCTGAATCAGCAACCTGCTCAATCTGCTTTCTAACCTGACGGATGCCCCGGCTATTACCCACCAGGCTACGGAACAGCTCGGGGGAGTGGGCCCCTTGCCGTTTATTGTGGCTCTCGCGGAACACCTGTGCCTGCTGAATGGCAGCGGTTAAATCTCGGTATTTCACCGGGTATTTAATCTGCCCGAGGATACTACCTGCCAGTTCAGGTGAAACTTTTAGACTATCGTGACTATCGATCAAGAGAAAAACAGGGACGGTCTCCCCCCACTTCTTTAACGACTGCAATAACTCAGGAAGCTTCTCGCCTACAGAGGCCGCCACGATGACAACGCCAGTTTTATCCGCGCTATATCGCTCGGGAGACCACGCATCCTGGGTTGTTAACGCCACATCCGTACAGTCGATGAACTCTAAAATCGCCTTTAAATCCGCATGAGCACCCTCATCAGGATCAATAACCAGGACTGACTCCATTCCACGCTCCCCTTAAATCAATTATTCCAGGCTCTGAATTGCCATCGGACTGTACGTCAAAAAAATGTCACCTGAAACATAACACACCCCACGCAGTGGGTCAATAAGCCACAACTTACTGATATAAAGGGGCTTTCAATATTCTGTCACAAACACAGCTACAGCAGTGCGGTGAAGCAGAAGCGGCAGACTAACCCTCTGCCAGAGAAGTGCGTCGCGACTGCGCAATACTCCGCCTGTGTTGACGAAAAATAAGTTTTTCAAGGGCTGATTGAACAGCAGCACTCATGGTGTCAAAGACCAGATGGATCAGATATTTGCCACTTTTACCTTCAAGCGCCTTAATGGTTAATACCTGGCCAATCACAATAAAAGGTCGTGGATATTTATGATGCAGGTAGAGCGAAACTTCTAACAGCGCCCCTTCGCGTGGTGGAGTGGCTGAAGACCACTCAATTCCTGAAGAGCCCAGCGTGATCGGGACCGACTCAGGCATAGAGGTCTCACGCTCCACCAACTGAGTCACCATATCTAACAGCAGATTAAGTTTGAATTCGATTCGACTCAGGTCGGAAGCAGAGGCACCACCGGCTTCATCCGGCCCATCAATATGACACTCATCCAGTGTCGTGATAAAGCGCAACACCTCTTCGTTCGCATCCTGCAAACTAAGATAAGAGAATTCCAGCTCTTCACGAGCAATATCACGCCAGCATAGCGGCACGATATCTTTATAAACAACCCCCTCACCCAGCTGCTCGTTATTACCCTGACTCATATTCATGGCAGTGAACGATACAGGATTTTGGCTTCACAGGACAATAGCTTTCAGCCGCACAACGGCATCAACACTATTTGTTTGACATGGAATAGGCTTGAGCAGCCTGCTTACCAAGATGCATTTTCTGTGAACTTACCAGAATGTTCCGCTGTTCAATAGCGCTCAGGGCGATAATTTTTTTATCGGCCGCCAGCACCTCAAGAATAACGCTGGCGACATGCTCCGCCTCATCAACGGTTGGCTTCGTCTCAAAAAAAGAGCTGATCAGATGGCTTCGTTCCGCTTCAAGCTTGCCAACCAGTTCCCACTGAGGCTGCTCTGCCACCTGTAACATCTTCTGTGTTAACGCCAGAATGAGTTCAAGCTGAGCGCGACGATCGGTAACAGTAGAAAGAACGGCATCAGGATCAACCACAGAATGAGTGCTGCTAGTTGCAAACATAAATAGCGGCCTTAGCTACCATTCGACACGGCCTTGCTACCACTACTCGCTTTCGCTTTGTCTGCGTGCTCGAACACCACTTCATCGGGAATCGCATCCCATGCACTCTTAATCTCATTCAGTAATCCTGCCACCTCGTCCAGCAGGCGCACATCATTTTTTAGATTTGCCTGCAACAGAATTCGCCCCATATACTCATAAAGGTCATCCAGGTTTTGTGCTATTTCACCCCCAGTCGATTTATCAAGGCTAACGCGCAGACCATCTATAATTGAAATCGCGACGCTAATATTTTCACCCTTGCTCGCAATTTCATTTTTCTCCATATGAAATTTTGCGGTTGCGATCTTTTCCAGCACACCCTCCATCAACATCTGTATCAGGCGGTGTGGCGTTGCACTATCTACGCCCCCCTGTACGCTCATTTTTTTATACTGCTGCATACCTGACTGTTTGCCTGCAAAACTCATTTCGCAATCTCCCTTCTTTACCACCTAAATATTATTCATGCGCTATAAAACTAAAAATCACCAGACTACTTCCGTCTGACCGCTATCTTGGGCAAGCTATCCAGTTGCTGCTGCAGGAAGTTACCCGTATTCTGCAACTGGCCAACCAGTATATCCATTGCAATAAATTTGGCGCGCATCCGCTCTTCCAGTGCCAGCAAGCGGCTGTCCAGTGCTATCCGTTGCTCGCTAATTCCCTCAATTCTGTTGCCGACCCCATCGATTCGACTCTCCAATGTACCATCGGCCGCCAGCATCTCATCAATCAGGCTATTAAGCTTATCGGCAATGCCCCTGGAAAACGAGAGTGAGCCATAACGCCCTAACTCGCTACCCGTAACCTCTATCTGTAACCCGGCAGCATCAACATTTCCCGTTAAAATCCGGCCATCCCCTGTTGCCGCCTGGTTACCGATAGTGCCTTCTACATTTACGCCGACGACACCATTCCCCACCGACAGCCCGAAGCCACCACCTTCAACGGAACTAATATCGACCTTTGAGGCTTCACCGTAACGGGTAGAGGTGATGGTGAAGAGTTCACTCGTATTATCAAAGCTAACATTCACCGAGACCCCTTCATCTTTTAATGGCTGAGCACCATTGATTCTAACCTGCAATTCATTCGCTAATTCAGCGCCAGTATAGGTGCCGTTACTCAACGTAATTGTGCCTGTGGGGATACCATCAATGGCAAAGGCCAGCGCATCGTTCGTGGTATCTACCACAATAGAGCCGCTATAACCAAAACTACTGCCCACATAACTGCCCTGTGTTGCCACCTGAGTGATGTTTATTGCGTAGTTACCAGCCTGTGATTCCGCTGTTGAGCCGATAAAGTTCACCCCACCCGCATCTAGCTGCCCGGCAGCGGCAAATAAATAGGCTACTGCATCTGGGTCACTCTTAATCGCCGCATCAAGGCGCTCATTATCAATCTTTAACTTACCATCATTTTCTGTCGTGATGCCAATATCCGCAATATTCTGAAAAACGCCACTCAACCCCTCAATAGTGTCGTTAATTTCACGCCGAAACTGGGTTGTTATTCCACGTAATACGCTATCGCCCAGTAAGATTCCACCCTGCTCATTCTCCGCATCATAATTCGATAGCGAATTCACAGTATCCATAAAATTATTGTATTCAGTAACAAAGTTGCGAACCGAATTGGCTACCACACTATCGCTACGTTTCACATCTAAACTCACTGCGCCATCTGTTTCGAGCTGAGCCTCTTTTAAATTAAGGGTGACGCCTGTAATCGCCTCTCGTACAACATTCGTGCTGCTCGTCACCGCCAGGCCATTAATTGTGAGCTGGGCATCACGCCCATCCAGTGTCTGTTCCAGGTTGGTAGCACTACTGTTAAATGCAAGGCGTGATAATCCATTGGTGTCGGTGTTATTAGCATCGCCGCTATCTACCACCGTCACTTCAAGGCTATTATCTGCCCCTGTCTCCTGTGAGACAAAGGTTAAGCGGTAGGCAGAGCCATCATAAATGATACTGGCCGTTACCCCGATGTCTGCACTGTTTACCGCGTCGCGTATCCCCTGAAGCGTGTTATTTGTCTCATCAATTTCGAGGCTCTCTACAGACTTTTCCGGGTTGAGGATAAATGAGTTGTAGGACTCGGCCACGACCGGATCGGCATCCGGGTCACCTTTTACATAGTCAGTAGCACCGAATTTGAAGGTTAATGTGCCGGCACCCACCACATCGGTGATATTTTCAAAGCCACTAGTCACCAGCGTCTGTGCCTGCGCCAGCTGATTAACCTTAATGCTATAGCTGGAATCGGCTGCGGCATCACTAACATCTGCGGTTAATACATCCAGGTTATTGGTTTCTGCCGAGGAAGAGCGAAAGGCGCTGGTGAACGAAAGTGTTGAAAGCGTGCCCTGAAAAGTTGAAAGTGCGCCCTTTAGTGAGCCATATGCGGATAGTTCGGCCTGAAAAGTGGCCTCTTTGAAATCCAGGCGATTGGTTGTCGGTGCCCGCTCGGCATCAATAACTGAGGTAACCAGTCCATTTATATCCAGGCCGGAACCGATGCCTGGTGATGAAATGTTTGCCATACCGCCCCCATCTTTATGATCATAAAAACTAGTTAAACCGCTCCTTTTTATCTATTCAGTAAACGGCACGGCTCTTCTCTGAATATGAAATGCAATTTTGAGACCAACTTAACTGTCCTTACAGAATTAGTGCCGGCTCACACTTTTTCATTAATCAGAGCACCACCGTTCTCGCCTTTCATCTGGCGAACCAGATTCAGGAACTCTTCAGAGGGGATCTGTCGGATAACTTCTTCAGATTCAATATCATAAACTGTAATTACAGTACGGTCAGACTCTTCATCAACTGAAAATTCAAGGCCACGACGAATATTCTGTACGTAGTCACTCATGCGGCTAACCGCCTCAGAAATCTTTGATGCTTCGGTAGCAGCGGAAGGGTCTTCATTAACAACTGCCGGCAATGTCTGGTTGCCACTCGTCTGATCTGGTTGCCGCCCACTACCGACTAGCTTTACTGAGGGAGCCTCTGTCTCTGGCGGCGTGGCCGTAAGCTTTGCCTGGCTAGAAGCATAGACCACGTCCGTTGTGACCCTGCTATTAAGGTCAATAGACATGATTATTACCTCCTATCGTTAACAAAAATTTTCAGGAAAGGGCCCGGGGCGGCTGCCCCGAACCCGCTCCATTTTCTTTTAGCTCTATTACTGCAGTAGTGACAGCACCAGCTGAGGAAGCGAATTTGCCTGAGATAACATCGCCACACCAGCCTGTTGCAGAATCTGCGCACGGGTGAGTGCTGCGGTTTCTGCTGCATAGTCGGTGTCCTGAATACGTGAACGCGCAGCGCTCAGATTTTCAGAAGTCGCCGCCAGATTACTGATGGTTGATTCAAAACGGTTTTGAATCGCACCCAGTTCAGAGCGCAAGCTGTTGACCTGGTCCAGCGCACCATCCATCAGACCGATAGCAGTATTAGCACCTTCTACTGAGGAGATATTGACTGTGTTCACAGCGGTCAGTGTCACTGAAGCGGTCGCTAAACCGGCGTTACCAGGGTTGTTACCGGCGATCTGAAAGGTTTCAGAAGAGGTAAGGTCCAATGTGCCCTGGCGGGTCACATCAGCAGCATTGGTATTAACCGCACCATCTGTGGTGGTGGTAATCGACTCAACCAGCTTGCCACTAGCAACAGCTGCACCACTTGCGTCCACATCAGCATTACCCGACGTACCATAAGCGACTGCCGTCAAAGTCAGCGTATTACTTGAAGCAGCTGCTGTAATATTTGTAGTTGGGGGTGTTGCAGTTGCATTAGCAGTAATATCAGCCGCAATTGCTGATGTCAACGTAGTTAGCGATGTTTGATCCAGATCAATGTTATTGCCAGCACTATCCCCTACGGTAAATGTATATGTTTGACCAGCAACAATCATGGTCTCACCTTCAGCAATACCAGTACCAGCAACATTGGTTACTGTACCAAATCCTGTTCCGGTACCATTTGCGATCTCATAACCAGCTGTACTTTCCACACCGAATACAGATGAGGTAACGGTCAGTATGTCGTCTGTTGCACCAAATGCCGCGCTCGCAATTCTCAAATCACCATTATCCCTGGCTAGGTCGAGGGCAGCAACCACCTGCGTTTCAAGCGTGCCTTGGTCAGAATACCCACCAACGGTATATGCAGTCCCACTACCACCAGTTGTGCCAGCAGAATCAAAAGTAAAGGTGACACCACCAACCGTGAAGGTGTCATTATCGCTAACATTGGTAAAAGTTAGCGTAGCAGCGCTGGTTCCTTGAGTTCCATTGACAGTAATTTCATTCGTCGCCAGATTAGTGAGGGATGTGGTCGAAAGATTCATCCCTGTCGCATTCTCTGCACGCGTTGCCCCTGCTGCACCATTATTGGTGGTCAATGAGATGGTACGTCCCGT
>DRLG01000025.1 GCA_011053135.1 Chromatiales bacterium | reverse complement strand
TCCCACTCTGCTAATCCCTCTTCGGCGATCATTAGCTTGATATTGGCACTATAATTCAGCGGTGAGATGTTTAGCACATGGTTTGCGTGGCGTTTTACCTGGCGCCATCGCTGTTGGGCCATCAGTGGCAGGGTGATGCCTAAATGTGCTGTGATTGAATTTTCATTTAGTGTTAGTGCACGCTTATAAAAGTTGATTGAGTCATTGTAGCTTCCATTCAGGTAATTCAGGTAAGCGATGCGTAGCACGGCAAACTCACTGTTATTACTGTCGGGCATAATAGCCAATAACTGGGCTGCTTCACGGTATTTCCCCTTTGCCTGTAAGGCAAGTGACTCGCTCCATGGTGAATTGCCGGCCACCACAGCAGTGCTTAATGTGGAAAGAATGAGGATGGAAAAAAAATTATAATAGAAGCGCATATCGATACCTTTTTAGTTAAATCATTTAATAGAATAAATAGTTTCTACCACTGCTTAGTTGCGCTGAGATAGAGGAACTCCTGGCTGTAACGATTATCTATCACTTTGTTTTCATATTTCTCAGTGCCGAGAATAGCGTTGAGCTCTATGCCATTTACCTTCCAGCCTGCCCCAATCGAGGCCGACCCTAACTGCAGATCCGACAGGTTATAGACAGAGAAACTATTGTTATCGACAGCGTAGACTCTTTTGCCGACCATTACGTCGGCATAGACTCGCTTAATACCCAGAAAGGGGGCGGGTGCTGTCCAGTGCATCCATTGCATGGTAATGGAACTCAGGGAGGATTCATTCTGTGAGCGACTCTTGTCGTTGGAGCGAATCAGAAAGGGGCGAAAGCTCAGCCAGTCCGCTCCCTGGTTAAGAGAAAATCCGAAGGAGGGAACCCACTGCGTAATTTTAAGATTACCATTATTGGGGTAGTCTGACTGAGTATATTCAACCCCAAGCATCAATGTTTTTTTATAGTTGAGGTAGCTGATTCTGGGCGCAACTACACTGACTTCGTCGCTTAACCTGGTTGCATCATTATTGGTCAGACGGTGAAGAGTGAGACCGGTAGCGATTGATCCTCCAAGTGAGTCAACAAATACCTGATATTGAAGCCGCCCTGCATAGGCTGTCTGGTCGATATCATTATCAACACCCGCGATCTTTTTGAAGTCGATGTTGGTCCTATTGTAGAACAGGGAAATGTTGACTGTATCAAGATAATCAGTATTCAGCTGCAGGCTGGTTGATAACAGGCTATTGCGTTGATCCGAGTCTGAATAAGTTGCTGGCAGTATGCTGGCTGAGACTGATGTATACCACGTCTCTCCAGCCTGAACTGTTTCGCCTGTTATCAACGATACAGCAAGTATTAATGGTATCGATAATGTTCGTGTTGCTTTCATTGCTTTTACTCTCATCTTCATTAGTAGTTCACCCAGAATGTCTCTTCTTCAAAGCTGACAAATGATTTATAACGCCTGACTCCGTAGGGCCAGCGGAATTCGGAGGCGCGCAGGGTTGGGTTGTAGATTGCGGTGTAGATTGTGCCGAACCCTTCTTCGTATTTATCGGAAAACAGGGGCGGGTATTCAAAGCTGTCGATAAAGCTCTCAATATTGACCATTGGATCATAGAGCTTTTCGATGAGTAGTTTTTTCCGCTCATATGACCTGGAAAAGAAGGCGTAGCTCGACAACTCATGTTCACCCTGGTGATTGACCGCTATTGGAATGTGCGAAACCTGGGTGATATTGTTCGGGTTTATCTCAACGGTATTGATATGGTAGCTTTCATCAAGAATGGTGACGTTATAGGCCATGTGTGAAGGGATGCGCTGCAGAACATCTACAGCTTCCTGTGTTGTCCTGCAGAACTCAAGAATGTAACGCAGTATAATTGGGATCCCGAATCCATCTCCTCGGTCATGAACGCCACCAAAAGAGAGGGAGACCGATAAGCCGTGTTCGTTCATGCCATCAAGCACGCCCCATAGGCAATCTGTTGAGGCGATCACCTCGGTATTGAACCAGCGGCTTTTCAGTATTCTTAATTCGCACTGTTCCAGGTCATAGTCGTAGTTCCTGACAAGAATCGGGTTATATTTTGACCATACCGCCTGTGAACAGCCACTGACGTGGGGAGAGGGGCAGTAAAAACTGAGTAGTCTTGATTCCAGGTCATCAGCATCAACCAGTTCAATTAATGATAGCCAGAACGATTCAAATTCAGGCATATAGGTTTTAATGGCGTTGTGACAGGCCTGGTAGTTGGGGCGAACAAATTCACCCTCATTCAGAAACCATTTTTTGTAGTCATCAATAGCGGCCCTGTAGTATTCCAGCCATTTCTCAGCAGGTCGCTCTTCGTTAACAAAACGGACAAGTTTGTTATATTTCATTGTCTTTCTGCACCTGACTTAAGGCTGGCACGTGAGGCGTAGCGTGCAATCCACTGCTGTTCCTGTTCTGTTAGTGTTCGGTATTCGACAGCCTGTTTGATGGTTTGAATATAGGATTCAGCAATGGGCGTTAGTTGGTTGTCCGAATTTTGCAGGCACTGGTTGGCAAACAGGATCAGAATGTCAGCCCCCCTGTAGGCGTGATCACCGGCTTCAAGAATGCGGAGGATAAATAGTTCATCCTTAGCCAGGTTGCGTGGATTATCAGCATATCGCGCAAAGAGTAGTTCTCCCTGCTGCATGGTGTAGACACCCGTTCGTGGTATCTGTGTAACAATTTTCATTTCATCTGAGGTGTATTTAAAAATTAGCTGCCCAAAGGAGGTGTGTGCAAATTCTCTTACCTCTCTGTTGTAGTTTGATGGAGAGAGAGAAAAGTCGATATCACTGAATTCCAGTAAATGGAATAAATACAGGGGAATGGTCTCGTTACAGAATGCAGACATATTCGTTAGCGCACTGATGCCAGTGACCCGTGGATTAAGCTCACCAAGGTAGACCTGTGGAGATTTCCTGTCGGCCACATCAATCAGGTAATCTACTTCGAAGTAACCACGATAGCCGCGTTCATAAAGTGCCTTACCCAGTTTTTCTGTATAGTGGTACATCGTCTCCTGTGTGGTTGCGTCGAATATTTCCGGGTTTACATCATTGCCACACCATCCTCCCTGGTAAGGTGTTAACGCTGGATGGCCAATAATTTCAGTTAATATCGGGCCGATATAGGTGCCCTGTCGGGTAGTACAGGCCTCCATCGCTACCTGTAGACATGGGATTTTTTTCATCACCTTGACCTTATCTTCAGCCTCAATTTTGTCTGCGACAGCCTGATACTCTTCTTCAGTTTTGATAAAAAAGGTGGTCTTTCCCGAGTCTCCATAGGCAGTTTGTACCACTACCTCATCACCAAGGTTGTGCTCAGCTATCGTTTGTCTTAGTTGTGTGAAGTTCTCAATTTTAAGCATGGCGTTGGGCACGCTGGGTACATGGACGCTGTTGCCTATCTCGGTAGTCGTAATCTTGCTATCAATATCCCGAACAAGATAATTGGGTGGCATGATAAGGTTCATATCGAGCGAATCGACTAGCGCCTCCAGTTTCTTGTCATAAAATAGAAATATAGCGTCCGTTTCATGTCCCGCTTTCTGGGCGGCCTTGATATCATCAACGACCTTTTTGTTGCCGAGCAGAAACTGATTTATTGATTCGATATCCTTGAAGACGGGAGTCTCGCTGTATTCAGCCAGTAACACACTGCTGTTGTTACTGTCGTAGCAATCAATAAGATTAATATTTTTCCAGTGGTTAACCCAGTCAGAAATAGCCATCAAATTAAAGTTTGTCGCACTAACGAAGTAGTAGGTTTTTTTATCCTGCTGGCTGAAATAATCCTTAATCTCATCGATTGTATGCAGTGTGATGCTCATTGTTGGTTATCCCTGTAGAAAGTCGGGCCTAAATACCTTTAGCCCCTTGTTCGAATGGTAGCCGTGAATCTCTTTTATCTGAATGTTTTGCAGATAGAGCAACAGGTCATAAGTAATCAGCTGTCCCGGCACGATAATCGGGAAACCTGGTGGGTAGGGTGTGACAAAGCCGGCAGAGACCAGCTGAAGCTCTTCCATTGCCTGCTTTAACAGCTCAGTTGATAACAGGATGTACTCAACATTCTCCTCCTGAAAGCCAGCGTAGTAGGCGCATCGAATATCAACTGCCTGATAGCCACCTTTATAGCGTGAGCGAACGTCAATAAATCGGTCGTGATAGTTGCGTGTCAGCGGAAGATTGGCAACATACTTTTCAGTGCATGGCGTCGCTCTGGCGTGGCCAAGTTTTGCCGCGATATGGTGTAGTGATTCAAGCAGGTATTGAATGCTATTAGCTTTAGTTCCGATGTTGATAATAAACAGTAAGGTGTTATGCGAAGTTTTGTTGACCTGGATATCATATTGCGTCATTAACATCTGACGGAAGTTGGGTCCGTCTATTCCGGTCGCACTGATATCGAGGGTAATGCGTGTAAGATCGACCGAAAAGAGTTGTTGGCGAAATTTATTAAACAGCTCAGCGTAGTAAAGGTGGCTCGTTGATGTCGAAGAAGGGTTTTCAAGATATTCCTCAGGGATCAATTGTTGATCATCTAGTACGGTAAAGTACTTTGATAATAGAGTCGATGACTTAATTTTATGGCGCAACTCCCATGCGAGTAACATCGACTGCCTGACTAGTTCATAACCCTCTAGTGACATCTGTCTACGAGCAAAATCTAACGAAGCAATGATCTGATAATTGGGTGACGTT
>DRLG01000024.1 GCA_011053135.1 Chromatiales bacterium | reverse complement strand
CCGGTCGCGCGCCCCTGTCCCGACTGCGGCTGGCCGATTCTGTCGCTGAAGACCACCAAACGTAGAGGGACAGAGCTGGTCTGCCCACAAAAAGAGTGTGGTTATGCGGCCGCTGCCGATGAAGAGGGGAACCCGACTGAAGAGTAGTAGACGCTAAAACAGTAGCTGGTTCCCACGCTCCCGTGTGGGAACCAGCCATCTCACATCACCGCATCCACCGCCTTTCGATCCAGATGCGGCGCAAACATCTCAATAAACGCATAGTGAAAACCGCGCAGGTAGCTACCACGACGAATCCCGATTCTCGTGGTGCTCGCTTCAAACAGGTGTGCCGCATCGACCACCCCGAGTGCGCTGTCACGCTCGGGGTCATAGGCCATCGAGGCTAGCAACCCAACCCCTAAACCCAGCTTGACATAGATTTTGATCACATCGGCATCGAGCGCCGTCAGCACCATATTGGGGCGCAGCCCGGCCGCCTCAAATGCTCGGTTGATCTTGGTGCGTCCGGCATAGGCGAAATCATAGGTGACAATCGGATAGCTGGCGATCGCCGCCAGCGTCAACGGCTCACACGCTAGAATCGGGTGCCCCAGTGGTGCGATCACGCTGCGATTCCACTGATAGCAGGGCATCATCGCCAGCGTCTCGTCAAGATCGATCCCCTCGGTGGCAATTGCAATATCGGCCACCCCGGAGGCTGCGAGCTGCGCAATCTGGGTTGGGCTACCCTGATGCAGATGCAGCCGCACATTGGGGTAGCGCTCGGTAAAGCGTTTAATCACCGGCGGCAGTGCATAGCAGGCCTGGGTGTGAGTGGTGGCGATCGAGAGACTGCCGCTCGCCTCATGGGTAAATTCAAAACCAACCTGCTTGATATGCTCCAGCTCGCGCAACACCCGTTCAGCCATCGCCAGTACCGCCCGCCCCGGCTGGGTGACGCCAACCAGCCGTTTACCGTTGCGCTCAAAGATCTGCACATTCAGCTCCTCTTCAAGCTGGCGAATCTGCTGGCTCACCCCGGGCTGTGCGGTGTGCAGCACCTCGGCCGCGCTTGAGATATTGAGTCCACAACGCTCCACTTCACGGATATAGCGTAACTGTTGAAAATTCATGGCACCTCCTCATTCATCGCCACCCTTTATAACTAATAATTCTATAGGTAGCATTATTTATTATTATTGATAATATTGATCTATGCTAGAATCGCTACCCCTAAAATTACCGAATAACGCTAAGAAGCCTTAAAAATCACCTGGTTAGAACTGGTACCGGACAAAATACTGTGGAATTAATCTATATCATCTCGGGATTCGCCGTCGGCGTGCTCGTCGGTCTCACCGGCGTTGGCGGCGGCTCACTGATGACCCCGTTGATGATCTTCGCCTTTAATGTGCAGCCGATTGTTGCCGTCGGCACCGACCTGCTGTTTGCAGCGATCACCAAAACCGGCGGTATCATCTCTCACAACCGTCGCGGTACCATCTGCTGGAATATCGTCGGCTGGATGTCGCTCGGCAGCCTGCCCACGGCGGTGGTCACGGTTTACGTGCTGGACATGGTGCGCACGACCAACCCCGATTTCCACATCGACGCATTCGTAAACACCCTGCTCGGGGTTGCACTGGTCTTAACCGCGCTCGCGCTTTATCTCAAAAACCACATCCACGACAGCGGTCAAAGCATTAAAAAACTGCTGCCAAACTGGAAACAGTGGCGTACACCCGTTACCATACTGGCCGGCGTGTTGCTGGGGATTCTGGTGCCCATTACTTCTATCGGCGCAGGGGCATTTGGCGCGGCGATATTGCTCTTTTTATACCCATCGCTACCCACCATGCGCGTTGTCGGAACAGACCTCGCACATGCGGTACCACTCACTGCACTCGCCGGCATGGGGCATATGCAGATGGGCACTGTTGATTTTACGCTGCTGGGCTATCTGTTAATCGGCTCACTGCCTGGGATCTATGTCGGCAGCCACGCCAGCACCGTCATCCCGGAAAAATTGATGCGCCCGATCCTTGCAACCATGTTGCTACTGATCGGGCTAAAATTTATTGTCTCCTGACAAACAGAGACCGTACTTAAAGAACTAAAAACATTATCGCCCGTAAAATCAGGGCAGGAGAAGAAGTGATGGCGGTTATAACGCAACCATTAACCAGTGATGAAGAGATTGTTCGCTACGAAGAGACGCTACAGGCGTTCCTTGATGAGCGCATCGATCACGACCGTTTTCAATCGATGCGCCTGCAGCAGGGAATCTATGGCCAGCGCCAGGAGGGGGTGAACATGGTGCGCATCAAACTGCCGGGCGGTCAGTTCAACGCCAGCCAGGCTGAGCATGTTGCCGATATCGTTGAAAAGTACTCTCAGCACGGCACCGCCCATGTCACCACCCGCCAGGCGATTCAGGTTCACTATATCCCACTGGAAAAGACCCCGGATGCCATTCGTCACCTTGCCAAAGCGAACCTGACCTCGCGTGAGGCGTGCAATAACACCGTGCGCAACATCACTGGCTGCCCGCTGGCCGGCGTCTGCCCGCATGAGCACACCGACATCTCGCCGGTACTGAACAGTGTAGCGCAGCATTTCCTGCGCTACCCGCTGACCCAGCATCTGCCACGTAAATTCAAGATGAGTTTCTCTGGTTGTGAGTCCGACTGCTCGCAGGCGATGATCCACGATGTCGGCATTGTTGCGACCCGAAAAGATGGGGTGCCGGGTTTCAAGATCCTTGCTGGCGGCGGCCTGGGTCACAAACCACGCCACGCGATCACCGTTGAGACGTTCGTGCCTGAGAAACAGCTACTCGCTTCGATGGAGGCGCTGATCTCGCTCCATAATCGCTACTCAAACCGCCGCATGCGCGCCAAATCACGCATCAAGTTTCTGGTCGATAAATTTGGCAAAGATGGCTTTATCGAAAAATATAAAGAGGAGCTGGAGCGCACCATCACCGCGCTGGCAGACAAAACTCTGCCGGCAGCCGAATGGGTTGAGCCTAAATCTGGCAAGGGCTACAACAACCCCGGCGCACCACGTGCGGTGCTGGCACAGAAACAGGACGGCCTGAACATCTTCCCGATTGCACTGCCGATTGGTGATATCACGGTGGCGCAGCTGCGGGGCCTCGCAGCGCTGATGCGCAATCACAACATCGTCGATGTGCGCACCACGCAGGACCAGAACCTGATGCTGGTCGGTGTGCCCGATGAGAAGATCGCCGCCGT
>DRLG01000023.1 GCA_011053135.1 Chromatiales bacterium | reverse complement strand
TGAAAAGGAGTTTGAAAAGGTGGAGTCATTCGATATCATGGAAATCAAGGCCAACCTGCTGCAACAGCAGGCGCTATAAAGCTAACACGCATCACGCGTAACCAAATAAAATGGGCGGGGCCATGCCGCTACGTTTTGCAACACCGCTTTATCCAACAGGCACCGCTTAATGTCAACGACTACCGATATAGAACAATCGATTGCGCAGTTGCGTGATGAGATCAATCATCACAGCTATCAGTACTATGTGCTGGATGCGCCGCAAATCCCGGATGCCGAATATGATCAGCTAATGCGTAAATTAGAGGCGCTTGAGAAAGAGGCGCCCGAGTTAATCACAGCTGATTCGCCCACACAGCGGGTGGGCGCAAAACCGCAGGCCGGATTTGATGAGGTGGTGCATGCTGTTGCGATGTTGTCACTAGATAACGCCTTTAGTGATGAGGAGATGCGCCTCTTTGACAAACGTCTACGCGAGCGCCTGGCCGTTGATGCCGTGACTTACTGCGCAGAGCCCAAGCTCGATGGGCTTGCAGTAAGTCTGCGTTATGAAGATGGGCGGCTCATTCGCGCAGCAACGCGCGGCGATGGTCGCGTGGGTGAGGAGATTACGCAGAACATACGTACGATCAGTTCAGTTCCACTGTGCTTGATCGGGAGTAGCTGGCCACGGATACTGGAGGTGCGGGGTGAGGTTTATATGCCCAGGGCTGGCTTTGAGGCGTTGAATCGCCGTCAGCTTGAAAAGGGTGACAAGCCGTTTGTCAATCCACGCAACGCTGCTGCGGGTAGCCTGCGCCAGCTTGACCCCAGGGTGACCGCAACGCGCCCGCTAGCGATCTATTGCTATGGGGTGGGCGAGGTAGAGGGAAGCGAGCTGCCACCGCTGCAGAGTGAGATACTGGTGCGGCTGAAGAGCTGGGGGCTTCGCGTTTCACCAGAGACGCAGCAGGTGAACGGTATCGAAGCGTGCCTCGACTATTACCACCAGATTGGTGCGCGGCGCGATGCACTGCCATATGAGATCGATGGCGTGGTGTTCAAGGTTGATGCGATTAAACAGCAACAGGCCCTGGGAGCTGTTGCGCGAGCGCCACGCTGGGCCATCGCATATAAATTTCCAGCGCAAGAGGCGATGACAAGGGTCATCGACATCGATGTACAGGTTGGCCGTACCGGTGCGCTAACCCCCGTGGCACGCCTCGAACCTGTCTTTGTTGGGGGTGTCACGGTGACCAATGCGACACTGCATAATGAAGATGAAGTGCAGCGTAAAGATGTGCGCAGTGGTGATATGGTCGTTGTGCGCCGCGCGGGTGATGTCATTCCTGAAGTCGTGAGCGTAGTCGTTGCGAGACGCCCTGATAATGCACAACCCTTTGTGATGCCGCATGAGTGCCCTGTGTGTGGATCAGAGGTGCGACGTGTTGAAGGCGAGGCGGTGAGCCGTTGCAGCGGCGGGCTTTACTGCCCGGCACAGCGTAAAGAGGCGGTTAAACATTTTGCATCACGGCGTGCGATGGATATCGAAGGGCTGGGAGATAAGCTTGTCGAACAGCTGGTCGAGATGGGGTGGCTCCATAGTGTGGCTGACCTGTATGATCGTGATGCGCTGCCCCATCACAAGCTGGCAGGGCTGGCGCGTATGGGCGATAAATCTGCTACCAACCTGATAGCCGCGATCGAAAAGAGCAAGCAGACAACACTGGCGCGCTTTCTATTTGCACTCGGCATTAGAGAGGTCGGCGAGGCGACTGCTCAGGCGTTAGCAAATCACTTTGGGTCGCTCCCTGCCATCATGAAGGCGGATGAGGCGGCACTGCTGCAGGTGCCCGATGTGGGGCCGGTAGTGGTGGCAAATCTACTCGCATTTTTTCATGAGCCTCATAATCGAGAGGTGATCGCATCATTGCAGCGGCTTGGTGTGCATTGGCCAGATGTGGTGGCTGCCGTCGACCTTCCTCAACCGCTAGCAGGAAAGACTTTTGTGCTGACGGGCACCATGACGACGATGACGCGTGATGAAGCGAAGAAAAAATTACAGGCACTGGGAGCGAAGGTCACCAGCAGTGTCTCAAAAAAAACCAGTTACGTTGTCGTGGGGGCTGACCCTGGTTCGAAACGAGATAAAGCTGAAAAGCTGGGGGTGACGCAACTGGATGAAACCGCCTTTAATCAACTGCTATCCGAACTACAGGAGGGTGATTAGCGTGCGAGTTTTGCGCGGCTGGCTTTGATGTTATTCGCTGCATTTTCATGAGCTGGATCAATATCAAGTGCTCGTTGATAGTTCCTGGTGGCCTCTTCATAGCGCTGTAGTTCGTACATGCAATTGCCAAGGTTGTAATATGATTCAGCACTGGGTTTGATGGTTGTAGCGTGAAGAAAATTATCCGCTGCCTCCTGAAACATGCCTTTGCTGTAGTAAGCTGAACCGAGGTTGTTGTAGAGAGCAAAAAACTGTGGGTTCACCTCAAGTGCCTGCTTATAGAGTGTGATCGCCTTATTAATATTACCTTTCTGGGTATTGATTACACCTAATAACTG
>DRLG01000022.1 GCA_011053135.1 Chromatiales bacterium | reverse complement strand
TTATGCAGGAGTATGATCTCTCATCAGAAGAAGGGGTGGTGTTGATGTGTCTGGCGGAGGCGCTGCTTAGGATCCCTGATGATGAGACTGCCGACCGCCTGATACAGGATAAACTCGGCAGCGCAGACTGGGGTGGCCATCTGTGGCGCAGCGCATCGATGTTTGTCAACGCCTCGACCTGGGGGTTGATGTTAACCGGGCGTATCATCGGCCTTGATGATGAGACGGTCAAAAATGGCCAGGGGCTGTTGCAACGGATGGTGAGTAAAAGTGGTGAACCGTTTATTCGTCTTGCGATTCGGCAGGCGATGCGGATCATGGGGCAGCAGTTTGTTATGGGGGCGACAATTGATGCTGCGCTTGCGCGTAGTCGTGAAGCAGGCAATCGCACTTACCGGTATTCGTATGACATGCTGGGTGAAGCGGCCCTCACATCTGCCGATGCCAGGCGTTATTTTGAGGCCTACCAGCACGCCATCACAATGGTTGGCAGTGAGGTTTCAGGCAACGATTCGCTTTATGAACGTCCCGGTGTCTCGGTCAAACTCTCTGCGTTGCATCCGCGTTATGAGCCGTTCCAGCGCCCTAAGGTGTGCGATGAGCTGACACCGCGCCTGCTACAACTTGCACAGCAGGCGCGCGCGGCGGGTATCACGCTGACAGTTGACGCCGAAGAGGCTGACCGCCTGATGTTATCGCTCGATCTCTTTGAGGCGGTCTATCGAGAGCCCTCACTCGCAGGCTGGCACGGCTTTGGGCTGGCCGTGCAGGCGTATCAGAAACGTGCCCCGCGGGTGATCGACTGGTTACAGCAACTCGCTACTGAGGTGGGACGAAAGATTCCACTGCGGCTGGTGAAAGGGGCCTACTGGGATAGCGAGATCAAGCGGGCGCAGGAGCGGGGTCTGTCTGGCTACCCTGTCTATACCCGCAAGGTGACGAGTGATGTGGCTTATCTCGCCTGCGCGCGCAAAGTGTTCGCTGCCATTGACTGCTTTTATCCGCAGTTCGCAACGCATAACGCTCACACTGTTGCTTCGATAGTAGCGCTTGCGGGCGATAAAGCGTTCGAGTTCCAGCGGCTGCACGGCATGGGGGAGGCGCTTTATAGCGAAGTGACCGGGCAGGATGGTTTAGCACTGCCGTGCCGTCTCTATGCACCGGTCGGTCGCTACCAATCGTTGCTCCCCTACCTTGTACGGCGCCTGCTGGAGAATGGCGCCAACACCTCTTTTGTCAACCGGATCACTGATCGCCACGCTGCCGTTGAAGCGATCATCAGTGATCCGGTGGTTGAACTCAGTACACTTGAAAATAAGCCGAACCCCCATATCCCGCTGCCTTCAGAGCTCTATGGGGATGAGCGGCTTAACTCGAGTGGCCTGAATCTCTATAGCACCTCAGTTTCCAGAGCGTTTGCGAGTGAGCTGGGGCTGTTTCTCGAAGCGGATGGATCGGTGAGAAAGGGGGTGCGATGGCGAGCGGCACCCATCATCAATGGAAAGGTCAATTATGATGAGGAGGAGACCTTTGCAGTACGCGACCCTGCTGATCAGCGCCGCATCACCGGTATGGTGAGCAACGCCAGTGAGGTGATGGTTGCCGAGGCGTTGGCCAGTGCGGCTGAAGCGGCACCGCAGTGGTCAACAACACCGGTGGCTACACGTGCTGAAATTATTGAATATGCAGCGCAGTTGCTGGAAGAGAACCGAACCGAGTTGATCGCGCTCTGTGTACGTGAGGCAGGCAAGGGGATTGTCGATAGTCTAGGCGAAGTGCGTGAGGCGGTCGATTTCTGTCGCTACTACGCGGCGCAGCTGCGCAGGGAGTTTTCTGAACCACTGCAGTTTCACGGCCCTACGGGTGAGCGTAATGAGCTGACGATGCATGGTCGTGGTCTCTTTGTCTCCATTAGCCCGTGGAATTTCCCGTTGGCAATCTTTGTTGGGCAGCTCTGCGCTGCTCTTGCCGCTGGCAACTGTGTGATCGCCAAACCGGCAGCGCAAACCCCACTGATCGCCGCTCGTGCGGTGTCACTCTTTCACCGGGCTGGGATTCCAGGCGAGGTGTTGCATCTATTAATCGGTAGTGGTCGGACTATCGGCATGCAGCTGGTAAAAGATCGGCGCACCAGCGGTGTTGCCTTTACCGGGTCGAGCGAAACAGCGCAGACTATCAACCGCGCACTCGCTGCCCGTGCAGGGGGGATCGTACCGCTGATCGCAGAAACCGGTGGACAGAACTGCATGATTGTCGATAGCTCAGCGCTAACGGAGCAGGTAGTGAACGATGTGGTGCAGTCTGCATTCAACAGTGCAGGGCAGCGCTGTTCGGCGCTGCGGGTCCTTTATCTACAGGAGGAGGTGGCTGATACGCTTATCGAGCAGCTAAAAGGGGCGATGGCTGAGCTGGTTATTGGAGATCCGCTACGGCTTGAGACGGATGTCGGACCCGTGATCGATCAGGCCTCTCTCGAGGCGTTAAAGGCGCATGTTAAATGGATGGCGATAGAAGGCAGGCTACTCTATCGATGCGCGCTACCCAAAGGGGTTGAGCATGGCTGCTACTTTGCACCTCACCTGTTTGAGATAGCCCGCCTTGGGTTGCTGCAACGCGAGGTCTTTGGCCCGGTACTGCATGTGATCCGTTACCGCGCTGATGACCTTGATGGCGTGATTGATGCGATCAACCGTACCGCCTATGGACTAACGCTGGGTGTGCATAGCCGCATTGAGACCACCGTGCGATACATTCAGCAGCGGGTGCATGTCGGCAATCTCTATGTTAACCGTAATATGATCGGCGCTACCGTCGGGGTGCAGCCGTTTGGCGGCGAGGGCTTCTCTGGCACAGGCCCCAAGGCGGGTGGTCCCCACTACCTGCACCGCTTCGCGACTGAGCGCACCTTAACGGTAAACACCGCTGCGGTAGGTGGGAACGCCTCGCTACTCTC
>DRLG01000021.1 GCA_011053135.1 Chromatiales bacterium | reverse complement strand
TGGTCTTGGCCATCTGCATCAGCGAGAAAAGCGCCTCCTGCATCCGTGCCCCACCACTTGCGGAGAAACAGACCAGCGGAATGTTGTACTCAAGGCTGGCATTGGCCGCCTGCACAAAGCGCTCACCCACCACAGAACCCATCGAGCCGCCCATAAAACGGAACTCAAACGCCATCGCAACTAATGGGATTGCGTTGACCTGCCCCATCATCACGATCAGCGCATCTTTTTCGCCAGTATTTTTCTGTGACTGAGTGATACGGTCTTTATACTTTTTCGAATCTCGAAATTTTAGAATATCAATCGGCTCCACATCGGCCGCCAGCTCCATGCGCGGCTCTTCGTCCAGAAAACTCTCCAGCCGACGGCGCGCACCGATGCGACTGTGATGGTCACATTTTGGGCAGACGCCGATGCTGCGCTCCAGCTCGGCGCGATAAAGGATCTGGTTGCAGGCATCGCACTTGGTCCACAGCCCTTCAGGGATCGAGCGTTTTTTACTCGCCTCCGTTTTAATCTTCTCTGGGATCAGTTTTTCAAACCAGCTCATATCTAATTACCTGCTCCAAATAGTCTCGCAAACCAGCCCACCTGCGGCGGGCCTGCATCCATTGCAGCGCGCATCTCTCGCAGCAGCGCGGCAACAGCTTCATTAATCTTCTCGGGCGACTCAGCATTTTCGGCGACACGGTTGACCACCGCACTCCCCACCACCACCGCATCGGCCACCGCGGCCACACGCTGCGCAGTTTCAGCATCTCGAATACCAAAACCGACACCGATTGGCACCTCGGTGTGGCGACGAATCTGCGCCACCTTGGCCTCCACCGCTGCGACATCAAGGTTGGCTGCGCCGGTCACACCCTTTAATGAGACATAATATACAAAACCACCCGCCTCAGCGCAGATTTTAGCGATGCGTTCACTCACTGTGGTGGGTGCCAGCAGAAAGATCGGATCGATCTCTACCGCCTTAAGTGCGACGATCAGATCACCCGCCTCTTCCGGTGGCATGTCAACAGTCAGCAGCCCGTCAACACCTGCCGCTGCCGCGGCGGTGGCAAATGGTTGGTAACCCATGATCTCAACTGGATTCATGTAGCCCATCAACACCACCGGTGTGGTGGTGTTGGTTTGACGAAATTCGCTCACCATCGCCAGCACATCGCGCAGGCTGGTGCCGTGCGCCAGTGCGCGCTCACACGCCTTCTGGATAGTTGGCCCTTCAGCCATCGGATCAGAAAATGGCACCCCCAGTTCAAGCAGGTCTGCACCCGCCTCGACCATCGCGTGCATCAGCGGCACCGTCACCTCAGGACTGGGATCACCGGCAGTCACAAACGGAATCAGCGCCTTTTTGTTCTCAGCCTTTAACGCCTCAAAACAGCCTTTAATTCTGCTCATACCGAAATCCCCTCAAGACCTGCCACGGTATGGATATCTTTATCGCCACGCCCGGAGAGGTTGACGATGATGAGCTTATCTCTACCCATCGTCGGTGCCAGTTTCTTAGCGTAGGCAAGTGCATGGCTCGACTCCAGTGCCGGCATGATCCCTTCTATTCGGGTTAGATCGTGAAACGCTGTCAGCGCCTCATCGTCGGTCGCTGCGACATAGCGGGCTCGGCCGATATCTTTCAACCACGCATGTTCAGGGCCAACGCCGGGGTAGTCGAGCCCTGCCGAGACCGAATGGGTCTCGATAATCTGACCGTTATCATCTTCAACCAGATAGGTGCGATTGCCGTGCAGTACGCCGGGACGACCCGCACAGAGTGGTGCTGCGTGGCGCGGAGTATCCACTCCGTCACCGCCCCCTTCAACGCCATACATCGCGACGGTTTTATCTTCAAGAAAGGGGTGGAAAAGACCAATCGCATTGGAGCCGCCACCAACACAGGCGACCAGTGCATCGGGCAGTCGCCCTTCCGCCTGCATCATCTGCTGCTTCGCCTCTCGGCCGATGATCGCCTGAAAATCGCGTACCAGCATGGGATATGGATGCGGTCCGGCGACAGTACCGATGATGTAAAAAGTATTATCAACGTTGGTGACCCAGTCACGCATCGCCTCATTCAACGCATCTTTCAATGTCTTTGAACCCGATTCAACCGCTACCACTTCAGCACCCAGCAGCTTCATGCGGTAGACGTTTAGCGCCTGACGCTTCACATCCTCAGCACCCATATAGACCACACATTCAAGCCCAAGGCGTGCCGCTACCGTTGCTGATGCCACGCCGTGCTGGCCGGCACCGGTCTCGGCGATGATGCGCCGCTTGCCGAGGTGTTTCGCCAGCAGCGCCTGCCCAATGGTGTTATTTACCTTATGCGCACCGGTGTGGTTGAGGTCTTCGCGCTTCAGGTAGATTTTCGCCCCACCAAGCTGCCTGCTCCAGCGCTCGGCGTAATAGAGTGGGGATGGACGGCCGACATAATCGGCCAGATCCTTATCCAGCTCCGCGCGGAATTCGGCATCGTTTTTCAGCCGTTCATAGGCGGCCGTCAACTCATCCAGCGGCTCCATCAACGTCTCGGCGACAAAACGGCCTCCGTAAACGCCGAAATGACCACTGGCATCTGGTTGTGCTGCTAATTCTGGTTCTACTGCTTCACTGCTCATCGAATCTCACTTTAATTAGATTTAAAGATTATAAAGAGTAAAAGATGGAAAGTGGCCCGCAACCCTTCTCACCTTTCACTCTTTTAATCTTTCATTCTTTCAATCTGGCCCGTCATCGACCGCCGCGATAAATGCAGCGATTCTGTCACGATCCTTTACCCCTTTCGCCGCTTCAACACCGCCGCTGACATCCACCGCATAAGGACGCACCTGCGCCATACCCTCGCTAACATTATCTGGCGTCAACCCGCCGGCAAGAATTATAGGCTTTTTCAGCCCCTCGGGCACGGTTTCCCAGTCAAATACCTCACCGGTGCCACCGGCGACGCCAGGTCGATAGGCGTCAAGCAGGATCCCCTGAGCATCTCGATAGAGTGCTGCGGTCGCCGCCACATCCAGCCCCGGCACCATCCGTAGCGCTTTGATATAAGGGAGACCAAAACCGCCACAGAGAACCGCAGGTTCATCACCATGAAACTGCAGCAGCCCCAGTGGCACCGCATCGATCACTTCGTGGATCTCATCATCACTGGCGTTAACAAACAGCCCCACCACGGTGATAAACGGCGGCAGTGCGGCGACTATCGCCTGCGCCTGCTCAATCGTCACACTACGTGGGCTCGGCTCGTAAAAGACCAGCCCAATCGCATCACCGCCCGCCTCGGCGACCGCCACCCCGTCCTCGGGACGAGTGATGCCGCAAATCTTGATTCGTGTACGCATAAAGGTAATTTAGAAAATTCAGGAACAGTAACCTGCAGATTACCAGACCATCTGAGGTGGTGAAAGGTAGGGGATGCCAAATTCTTCGGGGTACTCAACCCCAACCAGATACAAACCGTACGGCGGCGCGGTTACCCCGCCCAGCTTACGGTCGCGATATTCAAGCACCTCTCGCGCCCACTCAACTGGCCGCTCACCAGCACCTATGGCCGACAGCACGCCTACGATATTACGCACCATGTGGTGCAAAAAGGCGTTCGCTTCGATATCGAGCATGATGAATTCACCGCGCTCACCCGAGCGACTTAGTTTTAGTTCATGCACCGTTCGCACCGGGCTTTTCGCCTGACAGCCGTAGGCACGGAACGATGAGAAGTCGTGTTCGCCCAGCAGATAGCTGGCTGCTGCCTGCATCCGTTCAATGTCGAGCGTTCGGTATTCCCACGTCACCCGCCGCGCCAGAAAGGTGGGGCGCACCGGGCGACTATAGATCACATAGCGATAGCGCCTGCGCTGCGCTGAAAAACGCGCATGAAACGCATCGCTAACCGGCTTTGCCCAGATAACCGCCACATCGTCAGGCAGATGGGCGTTGGCACCAAGCACCCAGCCACGCGCTTTGCGCACCGCCTCACTGTCGAAATGGATGATCTGCCCCGTCGCATGCACCCCGCTATCGGTGCGCCCCGCACAGAAAGTACGCACCTCGTGATTCGCCACCTTTGCCAGCGCCTGCTCAACGCGGCCCTGCACAGAATAGCCCTGCCCCTGCGCCTGAATCTGCCAGCCATTAAAGTTGGCCCCGTCATATTCAACCCCTAACGCGATACGCATATTCGACCTGAAAAACCTGTTTAACCCTGTAAAAGCTTTGTTTCGGCATGGGCCAGATCTTCAGGCGTTCCGTAGAGCACCAGAATATCTTCCGCCTGTAACACCATGTCCGGTTGTGGCTGCTGCCCTTTAATGCCCCCACGACGCACTGCGGTGACAATCACGCCGGCCTCTCTCAGCTTCAGCGCTCCCAATGTTCGCCCAACTGCATAGGCGGCCTCGGGCAGCTCCACCGACTGAAGCCGCTCGCGGAATGATGGCGCCTGTTCCAACGACTCTGCCTCCTGCCCGTGAAAGAAGCCGCGCAACATCTGGTAGCGGCTACTGCGCACCTCCTGCACACTTCTCACGATGCGTGAGACGGGGACATTCAGCAGTAATAACAGGTGCGATGCCAGCATCAGGCTCGCCTCTAATGTCTCTGGCACCACCTCTGTTGCTCCTGCCTGCTGCAGGCCGTCAAGATTGGCATCATCACGGGTACGCACTAGCACCGGCAGTTCTGGCCAAAGTCGTTTAACCTGCTCAAGAATCTTCATTGAACGTGAATAGTCGTCAAAACTGATCACCAGCACTTTGGCGCGCCCAATCCCGGCTGCACCCAGATTTTCGATATGGGTTGAATCGCCATAAAAAACCTGTTCGCCCGCTGCGCGCGCATCTCGTACACGCACAGGGTCTAAATCAAGCGCGATATAGTTAAAGCCTTCCTGATCCAGAAAGCGTGCAATATTCTGCCCTATGCGGCCGTAACCGCAGATCACGACATGTTGATCCAGGTGTTCAGACTGCTCCTCCATCTCGGTTACCTGACTCTCCCGGTTACGCAGATAAGAGTCGGAGTAGAACCGTTTCACAATAGTGCCATTGGAGGCGATCAGAAAAGGGGCCAGTACCATCGTAATAATGATCGCCGCCAGCACCACCTGACTTGCAGCGGGGTCGAGCAACCCCTCCACCAGCGCTAACGATAACAGCACCAGACCAAATTCGCCGCCCTGCGCCAGCACAATTCCCGTGCGTAACGAAACCCCCTGCGAGGCACCCAGCAAGCGACTCAGCGCGGTCACCAGCACCACTTTAAAGACAATAATCGCAACAACTAACAGCAGCACCCAGTGAATAATCGCTGGCAGCGCCGCCAGATCGAGCATCATCCCGATGGTGACAAAAAATAGCCCCAGCAAGACATCTCTGAAGGGACGAATATCGGCCTCAACCTGGTGGCGAAATTCTGTTTCACCCAGCAGCATGCCGGCGATAAAGGCGCCTAGCGCGAAAGAGAGGCCAAACAGATGGGTTAGCCACGCCGCCGCTAATGCAAATAGCAACGCCGCGAGGGTAAAGAGTTCAGATGAGCGCTGTGAGGCAATGATGTGAAACAGCGGGCGCAGCAACCAGTGTCCAATCGCCAGCATCACACCGATCACAAAGAGCCCCTTCAGTAGCGCCAGCCCCAGCTCTGTTGATATTGAGGCGTTTGAGTCGCCGGCTAGCACTGGGATCACAATCAAAAAGGGGATCACCGCTACATCCTGAAACAGTAGAACGCCCACTGAATAGCGTCCGTGACGAGAACTGACCTCTAACTGCTCGGTCAACTGTTTGATAACGATGGCGGTTGAGGACATCGCCAACACACCACCAATCACGAATGCAGCGGTCAACGGCATTCCAAACAGCCAGGCGACGCCACCGGCGACGAGTGCGGTGAAGGCCACCTGCCCTCCCCCTAATCCGAGCACCTCACGACGCATCGCCAGCAGTTGCGGCAGTGAAAATTCCAGCCCTATCGTGAACAGCAGAAAGACCACCCCGAACTCGGCAAGGAAAAGCGTTCCGTCGCTCTCGGGTATCCAGTTAAGCGCGTACGGCCCCACCAGCATGCCGACAAAGAGATAGGCGAGGATTGGTGGTAAATTGAATTTTCGAAATGCTGCAACAGCCACCACCGCAACGGCCAACAGCACCAGTATGGCATCAAGTACCGATGCGCCCATCATAAATACAACCGTCTCAACATCTTAATTAAACCCAGTTCAAAGCAACTAATTTATACGGCTGAATCATGTGTAACTGTAGTTTTCGCTAACAATCTCAGCATACCCTCAGGCAAAACTTTATCAAGCAGGATATTGCATATTCTCCTCTGGCGGTACAGTGCGGTGTTAAAACCCGCCTCAGAAGGTCATTTACTCCCGTACCGCCCCTTTGCGGCCGAGCTCTCCTGCTCTCTTACTCGCCTGAACGGATCTCAATGAGCTGTTAGCTGCTTCGACCACCCGCCGCACTTTGCAGTGCAGCAGAAATAGCAGGCACGGAGAGATTTTGATCAATGGCCTCAATAGCGGTCCAGCGAAGCTCATCAAAGTTGGGTAGTTGTGCGCACCCCGATGACTCGGCGCTCAGTATCGCAACCTCATCGCTGAGCACGGCGCCATCAAGCATCGCCCCTTTCGACCAGGTTTGTGCGACCTGCTCCAGGTCAAAAGAGAAATTTGTCTTGCCCTGCAACAGCGCAAATCCTTCATTAAAGGCCTGCCTCACACTCCACTCAACCCCGCAATGAACCATCCTCGCAAAATGGCCAGCGCCGACTGAGCCGACGTGGGACCAACCACTGCCGCCATCAGCGGCCAACGCCTGTAGCAGTGGCTTTACTCTATTCACCTGCTCTCGTTCACCCCCAACCGTTATGCAAAAGCCCCGCTCAACCCCATTGCCACCATCCAGAATACCGGCATCGACAAAGCCGATACCGCTCTGTGAGAGCAGTGCCCCTCGGCGCTGACTATCACGATAATTTGCGTGGCTGCCATCAACGACAATATCGCCAAACGACAGCCGTTTGAGCAGATTTTTAATCTCTCGATCAACGGCTGCATTATCAGGCAGCATCAACCAGACAATCTTCGGTAAATCCCCCGGTAGCTTTCTCAGCGCTGCGACTACCGATGAAGTCGCCACCACGCCGGTATCGGCAGCCAGCTGCTTGCCATAGTCACTATCCTCATCGCACCCGATTACCTCTATCTCCTGCTGGCGCAACCTGCGCGCCATGTTTCCAGCCATCCCCTTCAGCCCGATCAGAGCAAATCTCATTAATAATTCCTTCTCAATTCATGTTTTTTCTAAATGCTCAGGAAAAAATACCGATAACCTTTAACAAGTTGGCATCGAAACGACTTTTTAACAATAGAGCCAGAAACTAAACCCGGCATATAGATTACAGACCTAACTATACCGCATGAATATCCATAATGTCCTCTTTGCGACCTGCGAGATCACTCCACAGGAGTCGATCAACCAGATAACCGATATGACGATGCAACTACCGCCGGCAATCAAAGCACTGCGGCGCCATATTTATGTGGTGGTGCCAGCCTACCAGGAACTCCTGAATGTCGTTGGCAAAAAAACATTATGTGCCGAGTTCAAGGTTAAAGGCCTCGACCTCCCGGTCAGCCTTTATGAAAGCAAGCTTCCCGGCAGCTCGGTGAAGCTACTGCTGGCAGATATTCCAGCGGGGAATAGCCATCGTCATGAAACCGATGACAACAGCAATGCTGACCATAATGAGTATTTTGCCCGCTTTTGTCAGGTCGCGGTTGCCATCGCCACAGGAGAGGCCAATTTCAACTGGAGGCCGCAACTGGTGCATTGCAACGGCTGGCAAACAGGGCTGATACCACCTCTAATGAGGCACCATGAGAAGCGGGTCGCCACTCTTTTTACACTGCACAACCCCGAGAAGCAGGAGCGTGTCGCGTTTACGCTGCTGAAAAACTGGGGGCTACCAGCAACCCTCATGGACGATTCATCAATCATGACAGAGGGGCAGATCTGTTTTACCAGAGCAGCGCTACGCTATGCCGATAATATCAGCACCACCAGCCCCACCTATGCTAGAGAGATCACTACTGCGGGTTCTGGTTGCGGCGTTGAGAGTCTGCTTAAGGCGCGCGAAAAGAATCTGCGCGGTATATTGAACGGCCTCAACTACCAGAAATGGAATCCTGCAAAAGATAAGCGCCTCCCCAGAAACTACAATAGCCACACAATAGGCGACAAAATCCTTAGCAAGCTGGCGCTGCAGCGCGCCTTTAATCTGCCACCGCGTGAAAACTGCTGCCTGGTCGGGATCATCGGAGAGCTAACCACTACAGAGGGCATAGAGCAGTTATTAGCTGCGATCCCGGCACTCTTAAAACAGGATATGCAGATCATTCTGCTGGGTAAGGGGGAGATTGAGTATGTCTCTCAGCTGCGTGACATCTGCCTCGACCACTCAGAACAGATCGCCGCCCATATTCGCGAAGATAACCACCTCTCCCATCTAATCATTGGCGGCGCCGATATCTACCTTGCACCATCACGACAGGACTCATGCGCTACTCGTCCACGTCTGGCACTACGTTACGGTACCGTACCCGCGGTAAACAACAGCAGCGCACTTGCCGACAGCGTGATTGACACCAACGACCACACCCTCAGCAACAACACCGCCAGCGGTTTTCTACTAGACCTGACCGATGCTGACACGCTACTCACCACGCTCAATCGAGCCATCACCTTTTACCTGGAACAGCCCAAAGAGTGGAAAAAAATTGCCATTAACGGTATGCAGCAGGACTTTAGCTGGCGCAAAACAGCCAGGCAATACATTGATCTATATAAAAAAACCATAGAAATTCAGGAAAGCAGCGATCTTCAGGTATAATACGCGCTCGTTTTGAACTCATAACTGCCCCTCGGGGCGCTCTGCTGCTAATAACATTTTAAGAGACATCATGGTTAGTGATAGTGATAAAGCACTACGTTCACGCGTAAAACTCTTTGGCAATTTGCTGGGCAATATCCTGCGCGAGCAGGCGGGTGGCCGGGTCTTTGTTGCCGTTGAGGCACTTAGAAAGGGTTATATTCGACTCAGCAAAGAGCACAACCCCAAAAAACATGAGCAACTTGCGCGCATGATGCGTAAGCTGGACCCTGAGATCCTCTCCCATGTCGTGCGCGCCTTCAGCATCTACTTTAGTCTGGTCAACATTGCTGAAGAGGCCAATCAGCACCAGCAGCGCCGCCAGCAGAAACGTCGCGGCGGCCTTCAGGGCGCAGGCTCATTTGATGAGGCGTTAAGGGATTTTCATGATGCAGGCATCACGCCCGGGCAGCTCCAGAGTATCTTCGATAAACTTGCCTATATCCCGGTAATTACGGCCCATCCTACCGAATCAAAACGCCGCACCATCCTTGAGGCGCTGCGCCGAATCTTCGTTACCAGCCAGCAGCTCGATGAGAACCGTCCGACACGTGAAGAGCGCGCCGAGATCCTTAGTCAACTGGAGAGCCAGATTCAGGTTTTATGGAAGAGCAATGAGGTTCGCAGTAAACGCCCCAAAGTGACCAGCGAAATCCGCAACGGTATCTTCTATTTTCAGGAGAGCCTCTTTGAAGCGGTGCCGTTGATGTATCGCGATTTTGAAAAAGCCAGTGAGCGAATCTACGGCCTCAACAACAGCAGTACCGTTACCATTCCCAGCTTTATCCGCTTTGGCTCATGGGTCGGTGGTGATCGTGACGGCAACCCTAACGTCACGCCAGAAACAACAGTTTCAGCGGTGAACCTGCATGCGAAGGCAATTCTCAAAGAGTACCTGCCTCGTCTCTCTGCGCTGGCGAAGATCCTGACCCATTCAGCATCGCTCTGCCCACCGGGAGAGGCCTTCCAGAAGAGCCTCGATAGCGATGAGCGTTACGCTGCCAGCGCCTTTCCAGACAACCCTGATCGCTTTAGAGACGAACCCTATCGCAGAAAGTTGCACATCATGCGCTACCGTCTTGAACGTAACCTGTGGGCAGTACGTGATCGCCTCTATAACACCCAGGAGACACTCACGCCAGAGAATGGCTACCATTCAGATGAAGACTTTATTAATGACCTGCGTCTGATTCGTGATTCGCTGATCTCACACGGCGATGCCAATGTCGCCAACGGCGATCTCAAAGATCTAATCCGCCTCGCCGAAACCTTTGGATTTTTCCTCGTCAGCCTCGATTTACGCCAGGAGTCTACTCGCCATACAGATGCTGTCACAGAAATATTGGCCCAGAAGAGCAGTAATCCAGACTACTCCGCACTCAGCGAGCGCGAACGTATGCGCTTTCTTAGCGAACTTCTGGAAGACGAGCAGCTAACGATTGATCGGAAGTCACTCAGTGACAGCACCCGCGAAACTCTTGAAGTGTTCGATGTAATGAAAAAAATGCGTGAAGAGATCAGCGCCAAGGCCTTTGGCAGCTATGTGATCTCCATGACGCACACCGCGAGCCACATCATGGAAGTGATGTTCCTTGCTCATCAAACAGGGCTGGTTGGTAAAAACAAACAGGGCAACTGGTTCTGTAATATCCAGATCAGCCCCCTGTTCGAGACCATTGAAGATCTGCGCCATATCGAACAGGTGATGAAGAACCTGCTCAAGACGGATGTCTATCGAAGCCTGTTACAGAGCGCAGGCAACGTGCAGGAGATTATGCTGGGTTACTCCGACTCCTGCAAAGATGGTGGCATCCTCTCCTCCGCGTGGAGCCTCTATAAGGCCCAACAGGAGATCATCGCACTCACTGCGAGCTGCGGCATCGAATGCCGCCTTTTCCACGGTCGCGGTGGAACCATGGGGCGTGGTGGCGGTCCGACTCATGAAGCGATCCTGTCACAACCAGAGGGCACCGTAACAGGGCAGATCAAGTTTACCGAACAGGGTGAGATGATCACCTATAAATATAGCAATAAAGAGACCGCTGTCGCTGAATTAACGATGGGTGTTACCGGCCTGATCAAGGCGAGCAAAAATATCGTCAAAGAGCCCTCTCCTGTCCCAGAGCGTTATGAAACGGCAATGGAACAGATTGCTGAAGATGGCGAAGAGGCCTATCGTAAACTGGTTGATGACACTCCCGGCTTCCTCGATTACTTCTATGAGGCGACCCCCGTCACTGAGATCGGCATGATGAACATCGGCTCACGCCCAAGTCATCGTAAAAAAGGGGATCGTTCAAAATCTTCGGTGCGTGCAATTGCATGGGTGTTTGGCTGGGCGCAGTCGCGTCACACCCTGCCCGCCTGGTACGGCATCGGCTCGGCACTTAAACAGTGGAGCAACGATGACCCTCAGAAACATGAACAACTGAAAGAGATGTATAAAAACTGGCCGTTCTTCCGCGCACTGATGAGCAACACTCAAATGGCGCTAGTGAAAGCCGATACGGCGATACTCAAAGAGTATGCCACCTTATGCAACAATAAAGGGCTGGCACGCCAGGTCTCGACCATGGTCTGCGATGAATATGATCGCACTGTTGAATCTATTCTTAACGCCTCTGGAGCGCCAGAACTACTGGCAGATAATCCAAGATTGGCGCTATCACTTAGCCGCCGTGA
>DRLG01000020.1 GCA_011053135.1 Chromatiales bacterium | reverse complement strand
GATCAAACCGTTCACGACGGAGTGCCATGACCTGCTTCAGATAGGTTTTTACATACTCCATCCGCGACTGCTTGCTGCGATTAAAAGCGACCACTCGATCGCAGGCGGGATGGTTCTCTACAACCACCACACCGACCGGATCGACTACGACCGTGATCTCAGCCTCGGGAAAACGCGCCTTTATCGCCTCGATAAGCGGTACCCGAATAAAGAGATCACCGATCAACCCCCAGCCAAGGATTACGATACGCCTGACAGAGGCCAACTCCCCTATCGCATCGCTGGCGTGATATGTTTGCTTCATAAGCGGCATAACTGGCGCATAAACAGCAGCGGCTCTTCTGCTACGGTTTGAGCGGTATCATGCCTGGCGCTCATGCTGAACGTGCGAGTCGCGCCAGTAGCGCTTCTGCTGATAACTGCACTGCAGAGAGACTCGGAACAGTCGCATCACTGCAAAACACGGCATCATGAAAATCGTAGCGCGGCCAGTAGCGATAGGGTTCAGAGTCAAAAAAGATACCGATGGTTGGCGTTTCACAGGCTATTGCAACATGCCGAATACCGGTGTCGTTCCCAACCAGCAGCGATGCGCCCTTTACAAAGGACAGTGTCTCATCGAAATCATTCAGCTGCATAGCACTCACATTGTTTTGCCCCGCCAGTGGATCAACAATTTCGTCAATCGTCTCCCACTCACCAATCCCCTTCAAAACGATATGATCATACTGTGGAAATTTTTCAGAAAGCGCGCCAACCAGCTGGGAAAAGAGCCCTTTCGGCCAACATCTTGTGGGTGTCGATGCACTCGGAAAATAGACCACATAGGGACGGGGGTGGTGAAAGGGCTCAACCGGCATCAGAAATTGCGGCGGATATGCGACACGGTAGCCAAAAATTCGCAACATATCTAAAATATTGTCCGCTTCGAACTGAAAATCAGAACGCTGCACAGCAACATCATAAAACAGACGACGTTGAATCGCCTTATATGGGAAACTGATCTTAAGCTTTGCCCGCGTTAACAGGCAGGTATAGAAACTTCGTGGCGTCACTGCCAGATCAAAAATCAGATCCTGCTCACCCAATTCACGCACGCGCGCAATCTGCTCTTTTAATGGCACCTCTTTACGGTCACTGCCGTAGACCACATGCAGACGGTCAACCAGATCTTCAGGCGCACCGCGCGTATAATTGCTACATAGGCTCAACGTAATCTCAGCATTGGGAAAAATCCCGCGCAGCTCGATTAAAAAAGGGCGCGTCAGCACCATGTCACCCAGAGCGGCATGGCGGATCACCGCAATTTTTTTAATCGCAGCAGGGTCGATCGATGCAGCCACACGCCGCCCCCGCCCGCTTGCCCAGCCACCATTCTTAAACCACAGCTTCATATAAACCTTATTCTTTAAGTTATTTCGCGGCTTATTGTACACCAGGCCAGCGCCGAATGGCCTGTTGCCGTTTGATTCTTACCATCGCGAGCAGGAGACCCTGTGATCATTCGTAATTCCTAAAGAATTCAACAGAATGAGCGTTATTTACTATGGAGACTATTCACTGGGGCATAAGCACCGGGTAACGGCTGCCCCTAACCGCTCCGCCCACGACATAAGTAGCGGGTAACACCCCCAGAGTAGCAAAGGATATCGCGAAAAAAAAATGGCACTGTGGACGCTTAAGAATACCAAAATCCTTGTCGTCGATGACTTTGCAGAGATGCGCTCTATGTTACGCAGCATGCTGCGGGCTTATGGTGCTGAAGATATCAAGCAGGCATCGAATGGTGAAGATGCGATCGATAAGATCGAAAAGACTCCATTTGACATCATCCTCTGTGATTACAACCTTGGGGATGGGAAAGATGGCCAGCAGGTACTGGAAGAGGCACGGTATCGCGCAATACTGCCACTAGCCACCACCTTCATTATGGTCACCGCAGAAAACACCTCAACAATGGTGATGGGGGCTATCGACCATCAACCCGACGCCTACCTCTCCAAACCGATCACAAAAACGACGCTTCAAACGCGCCTGAAAAAGATTTTAGATAAAAAAAATTACACGAAACAGGTCGCCATCGCCTTCGATAAAAAAGAGTACAGCAAAGCGAGCAAGCTATGTGATGAAATGATGGCTGACCCCTCTGCTCCACACCAGGAGCTGCAAAACCTGAAGTTCAACCTGCTGACAACGACCGGGGATTACGAAGCGGCCGAATCTCTCTGCAACCAGGTGCTCGCTGAGCGTGATGTACCCTGGGCTCAATTAGGGCTTGTAAAGGTCTATTTCTCCCAGCAGAAATACTATGAGGCAAAAGAGCTATTAGATGGAATCATCGCTAATAATGGTGACTTTGTTGCCGCTTATGACTGGCTTAGCAGGGTACAGAAGAAACTTGGAAATACCACTGCAGCAGAAGAGGCGCTCACACAGGCCGTTGAGAGATCGCCCAAATCTCTGCAGCGGCAACGGGAACTAAGCGAACTGGCTGTCATCAATGACAACCACACCCTCGCTGAGCGCGCCTGCCGGGATGCGATGCTGATTGGTAAATATTCTGTTTTAAGGAGCCCTGAAGACTATGTAAACTACTCCAGTTCCCTGGTGAAAAACAATAAAGGGAAAGAGGCTCTCAGGGTTGCCGAGAACATAAAGCACGCCTTTAAAGGTGATAACGGTGCCAGACTCCAGGCAGAGATCTGTAAAAGCACCGTTCACCAGGAACTGGGCAATGATGCCAAAGCGGAAGCGGCGATGAACAGCGCCCTTGAGCTCTACCAGAAAAGCGGGGTGCTCGGCTCGAGTAGCGCGGGCCTGGCGCTCGCCAGAAACTGCTTAAAATATGGCAGAGAAAAAGAGGCTGATGCCATCATCAAAGATATCGCTAAAAACAATCATGAAAATAAAGCGGTATTAGAGGAGATCAG
>DRLG01000019.1 GCA_011053135.1 Chromatiales bacterium | reverse complement strand
TGCGGCTGCGGCCGGTGATGATGACCGCCAGTGTGGCGATACTGGGGCTGGTGCCGATGCTGCTCTCCAGCGGCGTCGGCGCGGAAACCCAGCGGCCACTGGCGGCGGTGGTGATCGGTGGCCTGATCACCTCCACACTGCTGACCCTGGTGCTGCTGCCGGTGATCTACGAGTGGATGGAGACGCGTAAGCAGAAGTAGATCGATGTGCTCCCTCAGGTGTGAGGGAGTGCCGTGCTCAAAACATATTCAGGAGAGTGATCATGAAAGAGATAAAAGCCTTTATTCACCGCAACCGTATCACTGATGTGATCCACGCACTTAAGGAGGGCGGTTTTCGCAACCTCTCTATTGTTGATGTTCAGGGAACGCTCAAAGCGCTGGATAATAAGGAGCAAGACTACTCCGTTAAGCTGGGAAGCGCGGTCATCTCCGAGATAAAACTGGAGCTGGTGTGCGAAGCGGAGCGGGTGGATGATGTGGTGCAATTGATTCGGCAGCATGCCAGGACTGGCCAACCTGATGCAGGCTGGATCTACGTTACCGACATTGGCCGAGCCATTCAGATTGATGGGTGAGTGGTAAGATCATCACGCTGTCGGTTTGCTGATCACATAGAGCTGGAGATGGGTTCCGCTCTCTGCCTGGTCATCAAAACCGATTCTCCAGCCAAGGCGTTCACAGATAAGAGTGACGATAAACAGCCCCAACCCTGACTCCATCTTTTGTCCAGAGGGCGGCGGAGTGACCCGCCAGCTAAGCTGAAGCCGTGCATTTTCCGGCAGGCCGATCCCTTCATCCGATATCATCAACCCCTGTTTATTCTGTTGCAGGGTGACCTTGCCCTGTGTGTGTTCCAGCGCATTCTGAATCAGGTTCCTCAATAGCATTCGGATCAATGAGGCATCACCGACAAGATCATGGTCGATTTCGCCAGGGGCGATCGAGATGCGGCTCTGGTCGTGTGGATGAGCACTAATTCGCTCCTGTACGACCGACTGAATCGACTCACTTAACAGAACCTGGCTAGCCTGCTGGGGGGATGACTGCTTTCTTGCTAATATTAGAATCGCCTCGACATTGGCGTGCATTTCGCTGGAGGCATCGCGAATCCGTAGCAGTGTCTTTCTATCTTTCTCGCTCATCGAACCGTGTTGATCCAGCACATCAAGGGCACCGGAAATTACGGCGATAGGTGTTCGTAGTTCATGGCTGGCCATGCCGATCAGCATCTGCTCACGTTTAACATACTCTTCCATCGTATTGATATAGGTGTTGAACGTGGAGGCGATAGAGTAAAGCTCCTGATCGTAATACTCCTCTGAAACGCGCATGGTGCGATGTCGGGGGTCAATGTTGCTGATTTCCTCTGTCAGTGCCGTTAGTGGCTTAACAATGCGCCGTGCACTTAACTGGGTTAGCACGAAGCTGACGGTAATGAATAGTATGCCAATGACCATAATTCCAAAAAGGAAGACCTCTTCGCGCTGCTCGAACAGGTATGTCCCCTTGGCAATATAAAGAATCCCGTCAGGGGTTAAACTAATGTTGACCCAGTAGTCTTCATTAGCTGTCTCTATCTCTCCGGAAAAGGGTGTGGGCAGCCCCTGGAAGAGCGTAGGCAGTTCTGAAAAGTTTTCAGTATTTGTCGGTACAAAGGCGGCTAGCGTTGTGGCGGTTATCCAGCTCTGTGGTACGTCGCTGACCATTGAGAGATAGTGCGCCTGCTCTGATTCGAGTTCAAGGGCCACCATGCTCTTTTCCAGGTCATCTGTGAGAATCTCAAGCAGGCCAATGAGTGCAACGATGGTTAATAGACTCAGGGCAAAGAACTGCTGGAAGATGTGGCGTTTAATGGATGGACGCATGGAAAGCTCACTTCTCTTCGGGGGGAACTAAACGATAGCCGCGGCCGCGCAGGGTCTTGATCAGCGAATGGCCTAGCGTCTCTTTGAGTAATTTTCGCAAATTATAGATGTGGGTACGCAGTGTATGGAGGTCAATATCATCAATTCCCCAGACTGTCTGACTCAGGGTATCGTGAGAGACAAAGCGCGGGTAGGCCAGGATCAGCGCTTCAAACAGTCGGGCATTCGCACCCGCTAGTTCAACCCTGTTGCCATCGCTGAGTGAAACCTCTAGTGTGCCGATGTTGAAGCGGATGCTACCGGCACTTTTCTCCTCCAGTGTTCTGCTCTCTCTACGTGAAAGTGCCTGAATGCGCAGCTCCATTTCCCGCATATCAAAGGGCTTCACCAGGTAGTCATCTCCACCGAGTGAGAAGCCAGAGGCTTTATCTTCGATAGCATCACGGGCTGTCATGAAGAGAATGGGGGTGCTGCATTGTAGATCCTGACGAATACGCTCGCAGAGTTTCAATCCTGAAATCCCCGGCAGCATAATATCCAGTACAATGACATCATAACGATGAATGGATACCAGATGGAGAGCCGTAAGGCCATCGTAAGCAAAATCCAGGCAATAGTGTGTATCCCCCAGAAATTCAAAAATATTCTCGGCCAGTGCCCTGTGGTCTTCTACGATGAGTACTCGTAGCTGTTTCTTATCGCTTTGTAAATCAGAGGACAATAGTTTTATTCATCTCAGTTTGTGAGCCTGTCGATCTTTAATAAAGTAAAACGTCGATTGGCTAATTCTACTTTAACCTGAGCAGATAGTGATGAAATAATTTGCTCTCTCTCTTCATTGTTGATGGCGATAAAGTGTGTCGCTTCAGTACTGTTGTCTATCAATCTCTCTACCTCAGAAAATGGCGCTGTTTTAACACTGCCGTTTGAATAAAATCGTGCAGAGAAGGGTGGCTTTCCAATATAGGTGAGCGGTCGGCTACTGTTATCTTTAAATTCATTGTAATGCGCTACCAGCATCTTTTCTGTGTTGAGCTTTTCTGGGTAAAGGTATGCATAGCAGCCAATAAGGATTAAGGCCAGCGGCATTAGCATTGTCGCAAGGGCTATTCCTAACTGATTAAATCTACTGGCTGGAACCGGTTTTGCCATCAGCATTGCGGCCAATATTGCTAGCGGTATCAGTGCGGGTAGCTGATAGGTCCATAGAATGTTGCCAGCAAAAGTGAAAAACAGGGAGGGGAAGAGCGCTGATAATAGCAGCAGGCGCTGTTCATCCGTTAGCCATCTTCTGCCTGCCGGGCGACTGCTCCCTGCACTGGTCCAGCGGTAAACAGCCATAATGGCGACGATCGGCCCCCAGGGTAGCGAGGCCCAGAGCCAGTAAAGCCAGATAGTGCCATAGGGTTTATCATGTGCACTACCATAAAGGTCACCACTCCATCCTGGATCGACAAAGCGTAAAAAATGTTCGCCAATAATAAAGTAGTTGATAAAGCCAGGTGTTTTCAGCTCTGCAACAATATACCAGGGGAGCGATAACAGGGCGGTGAGTAACACCCCTCTGCCCCACGGGAGCTGAAGCAGGTCTCGATATTGTCGTCGCCATATCACCCATAAGAGAAGTGGGCCACCGCTCAATACCAGCGCAAGCGGTCCCTTTGCCAGCAGGCCGATCGCCAGGCCAACAAAAATCCACCAGCGCCAGTGAGAGCCGGGTTGCCTTAATGCGAGGATGATACTGGCTAATGTGAGGGTCGTTCCCAGCGCCAGAAAGGGGTCGGTTAATACAGCGCCGGACATGATGTAACTGAGTGCCATAGTAGAGAAGATGAGGGTGGCGATGAGTGCCTGGCGTTGATCTGCCAGCTTTTTTGTTAAATGATAAATCAGCCCTAACATTCCGAGATTTGCCAGCCATGATGGCAGGCGGGCCGCAAATTCTGTGACTCCAAACAGCTTAAATGAAATCGCTTCAGTCCAGAACGAGAGCGGTGGTTTCCCCCAGAAAGGGGTACCGTAATTAAACCATGGAGTGATCCAGTCCCCTGATTCCGCCATAATACGCGCAACCTCGGCATATCTTGCTTCGGTTGTATCCAGCAACGGCACTATCGCCATGCTAAAAAGTCGACTGACAACGATGATCGCCAATAACCAGAGTAGCCAGTCAAGACGCTTGAGCATGAATCTCTTCCTTTACCCTGCTGCGAGGGTTTATGTTGGTAATTTCTGGTGCGCGGGTGATATCACGTATCAGGTAGTTGGGGCGTTGCTTGCTTTCGATATAGGTTTTTCCGACATACTCGCCAACAATCCCCAGGGCAATAAGCTGGATACCACCTAGAAAAGTGATAACAGAGATGAGCGAGGGGTAGCCATGGACCGGATCGCCCAACATAAATGCTTTAAAGGCGATCCAGAGACCAAAGGTGCCGCCAATAAGTGCCGCAATAATCCCAATGCCGACCGCCCAGCGGAGTGGGCTGATTGAGAAGGAGGTTATCCCTTCGAGCGCCAGGCGGAGCAGGCCGAGATAGTCCCATTTACTTGTTCCGGCTGCACGTGGATCACGGTCATATTTTAAGACCACCGTAGGCATGCCGATCCAGGCAAATAACCCTTTCATAAAGCGATTCCGTTCAGGCAGCTGTTGTAGCGCCTCCACGGCACGCCGACTCATCAGTCGAAAATCACCGCTATCGACTGGGATCTGTGACTGGCTCAGGTGCTGCAAAAGACGGTAAAAGAGATGTGCGGTGGTGCGTTTAAACCAGCTCTCACCAGCGCGAGAGCGCCGCTGCATCAACACCACATCACTCCCTTTTCGCCACTGTTCGACCATCTCGGGGATCAGTTCAGGTGGGTCCTGGAGATCTGCATCCAGAATCACAACCGCCTCGCCTGATGCGTGATCCAGCCCCGCTGTGAGTGCCGCCTCCTTGCCAAAGTTACGGCTGAGTCTGATGATGCGGATGGCCCCCTTTCGAGCAACCTGCGCTGAGAGATAGTCAGCACTGCCATCACGGCTGCCATCATCGATAAACAGCAGTTCAGTACAGATGCCAAGTTGTGCGATAACCGTGTTGAGGCGCTCAAGGGTCAGCGGTAGCACTTCACGCTCATTGTAGACAGGAATGATGATGCTCAGTATGGGCCGGTTCTGACTATTCCTGGAAAACAGGGTGTGTTTGTCGGTCATTGAAAACGATCCTCTTGTATAGGAAGTAACTCATGAGTGCGATCGCAACTGTGGTTGCCCCCTGTGCAACCATCGGCGAGAGCAGAAAGATTCGATGCAGCAGTAGAAAAAAGAGCAGATTGGCAACCCATGTTACTGTGCAAACGCTTAAATAGCGCGGTAAAGCGGTGCGGTGAAGGGCGCTGGACTGAAAGGTTAGATGGCGTTGCAGAACATAATTGACGATCGCACCGATCAGTGCGCCTGTGGCTGTTGCCACTGCAGGCAGGGTACCTGCGTTGATCATAACTCCCATGACCAGCCAGTGAGCCGCTGTGGATAGCCCTCCCGAGAGCGCAAATCGGAGCGGCTGTAGTGAGGTTTTTTTCCAGGGCATCGATGATCTTCTACCATTTCGTTTATCAGTGTCGATAAGATAGGTGATCTTGCATCAACTGAAGATCATAGAAACATCAAGGTAAGATCAAAACAACTATTGAGGAGCCTCAGATTAATACTGAGCGAAGCAGGCTGCGGGCTAGAGCCTGTAAACACTTATTAAACAGTTGCGACGGTAGCCATCTTTTTTACAGGGCAAGGCTTAAATCGTAGGCAACAGTGGGTTATTGCTGCATGTCGGCCGGATAGTTGGCTACTAGCGCAATAATGATGATGAGTAGAAGCAGGGAGACCCCTTGCCAGAATGCGACAGGATTGCGAGCCATCAGAGGTGGGCGGGTTTTACTTAGAAATGATTTATTGGGGTGGCGCAGGTCATAGAT